>NZ_JBMQOC010000006.1:0-60181 GCF_053550995.1 Parapedobacter sp. | reverse complement strand
CGTGGGCGCCCGCCTCCTTGTCCGCAACGGTGAAATCATCCCCGCCGATGCCATACTCTTGGATGGGACGGCCGATATCGACTTCAGCTTCGTCACGGGTGAGTCCGATCCGGTGCGGAAAGCGCTGGGCGAAATCATCTATGCCGGGGGGCGGCAACTGGGTGGGGCCATCGAGCTGAAAGTGGTGAAAGTGGTGTCGCAAAGCTACCTCACCCAGCTGTGGAACAACGAAGCGTTCAAGCCTTATGAACGGAAATTCCGCACGTTCAGCAACGTCGTGAGCCGGTATTTTACCTTTGCATTGCTCACGGTGGCGGCTTTGGCCATGGGCTATTGGTTTTTCCAGGGTAATGCCCCCAAAGCGTGGGGTGCATTTACCGCTGTACTCATTATCGGATGTCCGTGTGCACTGGCACTAAGTGGTCCATTTACGCTGTCGGCTGCCTTGGGCATTTTCGACCGGAACCACTTCTATGTAAAGAATACTGCCGCCATAGAGCAGCTGGCAGCGATTGATTGCCTCGTGTTCGATAAAACGGGCACGATCTCCTCGCCACACGCAGCACGTATGCATTTTTATGGCGAACTGGCACCAGACGAGCTGGCTATGGTGGCGGCGGTGGCGCAGAACTCCAGCCATCCCCTTAGCCGCGAGTTGGTTAATTGGGCCGGACAGGTTGCACCAATGGGGGTAAGAGGTTTCCGGGAGGTAACCGGCAAAGGGATTGAAGGTATGGTAGCAGGCCATGGCGTTCGCGTGGGCAGCGCTGCGTTCATCGGGATAATGGATGCTACCAATGATGTGGAGCGCGGTAGCCGCGCTTACGTGGCCATCGACGGTGAGGTGAAAGGCTGCTTGGTGGCCACACAGCCCTGGCGGCCGCAACTAGCCGCGGTAATCGATAGTTTGGCAAAAGGGTATGCGTTGAACCTCGTGTCAGGCGACCACGATAAAGACCGCGAGCAGTTGCGCACCCTGTTTCCCCGTGAGTCGGAATTACTGTTCGACCGCTTACCGATCGATAAGCTTGAGTATATCCGGTCGTGGCAGTCAAGGGGAAGCGCCGTGTGCATGTTTGGCGATGGGCTTAACGATGCCGGCGCATTGAAACAGGCCAACCTTGGAGTGGCTGTGAGTGATGACATCAACAATTTTTCACCGGGTTGCGATGCCGTATTGGATGGTCGTTCGTTCGCCATGCTACCACGTTTCTTCGCGTTCGCGAAAGATGTACGTAAGGTCATCCACATGAGTTTCGGCATCTCGCTGGTGTATAATGCCGTAGGCTTGGGCTTCGCGGTGACGGGCACCATGTCGCCCTTGTTTGCAGCTATCCTCATGCCGTTAAGTACCGTCACCATCATCGGGTTTACCACGGTGGCTACCCGTCTGTATGCAACTAAGAAACAATTAATCAATGACGTATCATGAGTGCTATTTTCTTTCTCATCGGTTGCAGTGTGTTCATCGCCCTGATTTTCTTGGCCGCTTTCTTTTGGGCCAACCAAACCGGACAGCACGACGATACCCATACGCCATCCATCAGGATGCTGTTTGATGATGAGGTGGAAGAAGGGGGGCCACCTACATGATTTTCACCAGCTCTTGCCACTCTTCCTCCAGCGTGCCGCTATGGCGTTGGCGCTTGGCCCGCCGGTACCAATAGTCGGCATTCCACAGGTCGCCTTCTTTACGGTGCAGATAGGCATGCACATGGGCAGATTGCAGATCGTCCAGATCGTTGACGAGATCATGGGCTTTTTCCCAATCGCCCTTGCCATCATACCACAAGGCCTCCAACTGCACGGTAAGGCCAATCGGCGGCACGTCGTGTTTCAATGAGTCTTTGAAGTCAAAAATATCCATAGTGATTATCCTACTCCAAAGGTAGTGATTTCATAGAGAAATAGTGACCACCATTACTTTTAAACCCGATACCCGTCATTCGACTGACACTGCGATGACAGTAATTTTACCGCCAGAAAAATACGTTCGTCCATGCAGTTAACTAAATTCAATTACGACAACAAGATTGTGCGGGATTTCGGTATCGCCACCATTGTGTGGGGGATTGTAGGCATGTCGGTAGGCCTGTTGGTCGCCGTGCAACTCGTGTGGCCCTTCATGAACTTCGACATGCAGTATACCACCTTCGGGCGGATACGGCCTCTGCACACCAATGCCGTGATCTTTCCCTTTGTGGGCAACGCCATTTTCATGGGAGCCTACTACTCTTTGCAACGATTGCTCAAGGCCCGGATGTACAGCGATTTCCTGAGCCGTGTGCATTTCTGGGGTTGGCAGCTGATCATCTTCGCCGCCGCCATCACTTTACCTTTGGGCCTCACCACCTCACATGAGTACGCCGAACTGGAATGGCCCATCGATGTCGGCCTCACCATCATCTGGGTAGCGTTTGGTATCAATATGTTCGGCACCATCATCAAGCGGCGCGAGCGGCACATGTATGTGGCCATTTGGTTCTATATCGCCACCTTCGTCACGGTGGCCGTCTTGCACATCGTCAATTCCGTTCAGCTGCCTGTTTCCATGTGGAAGAGCTATTACCTCTATGCCGGTGTGCAGGATGCCCTCGTGCAGTGGTGGTATGGGCATAACGCCGTGGCGTTTTTCCTCACCACGCCCTACCTGGGGTTGATGTACTACTTTCTCCCCAAAATGGCTAATAGGCCCATCTATTCGTATAAACTCAGTATCCTCCACTTCTGGTCGCTGATTTTCATTTATATCTGGGCAGGGCCACACCACCTGCTCTACACCTCCCTTCCCGAGTGGGTGCAGTCGCTCGGCGTAGCCTTTTCGATCATGCTCATCGCTCCCAGCTGGGGCGGTATGATCAACGGACTGCTCACCTTGCGTGGCGCATGGGATAAGGTGCGCACCGAACCGACACTGAAGTTTATGGTGGTGGCCCTCACCGCCTATGGTATGGCGACGTTCGAAGGGCCCATGCTGTCCCTGAAAAAGGTAAATGCCATCGCGCACTTCACCGATTGGATCGTGGCCCACGTGCACGTGGGCGCACTGGGATGGAACGGCTTCATGACTTTCGCCATCCTCTACTGGCTGATACCGCGCATCTATAAAACCGAACTGTACTCAAAAAAACTGGCATCGACGCACTTCTGGGTCGGCACCCTGGGTATCCTGTTCTATGCCATCCCGATGTATTGGGCGGCCGTGGTGCAGGGGCTAATGTGGAAGGAGTTCACGCCTGAAGGGGTGTTGAAATACCCCAACTTTTTGGCAACCACCCTCCAGATCATCCCCATGCACATGCTGCGGGCCATCGGAGGTGCCCTCTACCTATCGGGTGCCCTCATGATGACCTATAACTTGGTGAAGACGATGAAAAAAGGAAGGTTACTGGCCAACGAGCCGGCCGAGGCGCCCGAACTGACACCCGTGGTGGTTAACGAGCGCGCACCCCACCGCCGACTGGAGCGCAAACCCATCCTGTTTCTGGTGATTGCCCTCATTACTATCCTCATTGGCGGCATGGTGCAGATGATGCCCACCTTCATGATCTCTTCCAACGTACCTACCATTGCCAGCGTGCAGCCGTATACAGCATTGGAAATCCAGGGGCGCGATCTATATATCCGCGAAGGGTGCGTGAACTGCCACACGCAGACGGTACGCCCTTTCCGGTCAGAAACGGTACGTTATGGCGAGTATAGCAAGGCGGGCGAATTCGTCTACGACCACCCATTCCTTTGGGGATCGAAGCGTACAGGCCCCGATCTGCACCGCATCGGAAAAAAGTATCCGAACAAATGGCATTTCGACCACATGCTCGACCCCACCATTACCTCGCCGGGCAGCATCATGCCGCCCTACCCGTGGCTCATCGAGCAGACACTCGACGCGAGCACAACCAAGGCCAAGCTGAATGCCATGCGGCTATTGGGCGTGCCGTATACGGATGCGGATATCAATAATGCCGATGCCAATCTCGCGCAGCAAGCCGAAGTGATTGCGGCCGATCTCAATGCGCAGGGGGTGAGCGTACAGCCCGACCGCGAAATCGTGGCGCTCATTGCCTACCTGCAACGGCTGGGCACGGATATCAATAGCCCGGCAGCCACAGCAACGAACGACTGACACGATTAAATGAAGCAACGATGTTTAAGCAAATAACAGATTTGAGCGGCAATGAATGGTACCTCATTGCGTCGCTATGGATATTCCTCCTCTTTTTTATTACCGTAGGCATTCGCCTGTTCCGCATGCGGAAGGACGACGCAGACTACATGAAGGGCATCCCGATGGACGACGGGGAGTTGCCAGACCAAGATTCAACGAACTAGACACAGCGAACGATGAATACAATTGGAAACATCAACAGCGATATACTCACCATTGCACTCGTAGTGGTCATGGTCGTCATTCTGCTCGCGGCACTGATGGTGCTGCGTGCCGTGCGGGTAATGGTACGGGTTACCATGCCGCAGTTGCTTGCCGCGGAAGCGACCTCCAAAGCGGGAGCGAAGCAGGCCCGCCGCGCCAGTCGTCGGCAGTGGTGGAACAAGCTGATGGGCCTTCGGCCGATGGCCGAGGAAAAGGATTTGGTGATCGACCATGAGTATGATGGCATTACAGAACTGGACAACCCGGTGCCGGCTTGGTTCAACGGTATGTTTTATGCCAGCCTCGCTTTTGCCGTGGTGTACCTATGCGTATATCACGTGTTCGGCTGGGGCGCCACGCAAGACGAAGAATATACGCGGGAGATGGCACGTGCCGAACAGGCCCGGCAGGAATGGTTGTCGCAGGCGGCCAATAACATCGATGAGAACACCGTAACGCTGGATGCCAGTGCCGAGACAGTGGCCGCTGGGATGGCCATCTTTACCCAGAATTGTGCAGCCTGCCACGGCGGCATGGGCGAGGGTGGTATCGGCCCGAACCTTACGGACGACTACTGGCTCCATGGCGGCGGGGTGAAAGACGTATTCCGGGTAATCAAGTACGGCGTGCTTGATAAAGGGATGGTGCCCTGGGAACAGAGCCTAACACCGGCGCAGATTGCCGAAGTGGCCAACTACATCATGTCGATACGGCGTAGTAACCCGCCGAATGCCAAGGAACCACAAGGTGAAAAGGTAGAGCCGCAGGGGGATGTGGATGCGCCCGAACCGGAAACAGCACCGGTTGGTGAGTAAGCAGCAAGGATTAAAGATTAAGGATTAAAAGATGAACGATTCAAGGGCAAAAGGCAAACGGGGGATGGTGACGTCTCAATAAGCATAGCGAAAATCGGGAAAAGCAAATAGCAAACGGAAAAAAGGCAAATGGCAGAAAAGCAAACGAAACGTGCGTGGGTGTACGCAAAGAAGCCTGGAGGGAAATGGTTCAACCGCCGGCAGGGGGTGGGCTATGCGCTGCTGGCGTTTTTCATCGCTGCCCCGTTCGTCAAGATTGCAGGAGAACCCCTCTTGCTGTTCAATGTCATCGAACGGAAATTTGTCCTGTTCGGAAGCGTGTTTTGGCCGCAGGATCTGCACATTTTCGTGTTTGGGATGCTCATTGCTATGGTGTGCATCGTACTCTTCACCGCCGTATACGGACGCGTGTGGTGCGGATGGGCTTGTCCGCAGACCATCTTCATGGAGCTGGTATTCCGCCGGATCGAATTTCTGATCGAAGGCGATTGGCTGCAGCAGAAGAAGCTGGATAAGGCACCCAATACGATGGCCAAATATGCGAAGAAGGGGGTGAAACATACCATTTTCCTGCTGATTTCCTTCGGCATATCAAACCTTTTCCTGGCGTATATCATTGGTGTCGAAGGCCTTTGGAAGATCATGATCGATCCCATCAGCCAGCACCTCGGTGGTTTTGTTGCCATTGTGTTGTTTACACTTGCGTTTTACGGCGTGTTTGCCTACCTACGCGAAATCGTCTGTACGACGATATGCCCTTATGGACGGCTGCAGAGCGTATTGATGGACGATAAGAGCGTCACTATCGCATACGACCATCGCCGGGGTGAACCTCGTGGCCACCGGAAGAAAGGTGCGGAGCAATCCGTGGGCGATTGTGTTGACTGTAACCTGTGTGTGCAGGTGTGCCCCACGGGCATTGACATCCGCAATGGATTGCAGATGGAATGTGTCAGTTGTACGGCATGCATTGATGCTTGCGACGCCGTAATGGAAAAACTCGACCGGCCCAAGCAGTTGATCGGTTTCTATTCAGTTAGCGAAATCGAAGGCGATATGAAATCGAGTGGCAGCAACACGAAATCCAACGGCAACACGCGCGCCGTTGCCTATACGATGGTACTTATCGCACTGGTTGCCGTATTCGGCTGGCTCGTTTTCAGCCGTTCGCAAGTAGACGGAACATTGCTGCGCGCCAAGGGTAGCACGTATCAACTCCTAGATGATGGCACCGTGAGCAACCTCTACAGCTTGGAGCTGATCAACAAGACGAGTAGCGATATCCCGTTTTCATTGGAAGTACTCGGCGAAAACATGACCATACGGATGGTTAATCCACTCACGGTATTGAAAGCAGGCACAACAGCACAAATGACTTTGTTTCTTGTCAGTCCGCAACAGTCTGTCAAGACGTATAAAACGAACGTGAAAATCGGCGTGATGGCAGAGGGGAAGGCTGTGGAGACACTGAAGACGACATTTGTTGCGCCACCGAATTAATGAGACGATTGAAGGTTTATTGATTTGAAGATTTGTCGATGCACGTATTTTAACCAGCAAAAAGCAAGAAGCAAATCGCAAAAAGCAAACGGCAAAAAAGCAAAAACATGAACTGGGGAGTAAAAATAGTTATTGCATTAGCGCTTTTTATGGCGTTGATCATATCTTTTGGGATTTATATGGTGAGCACCGACACCGATTCGCTGGTGCACGAAGACTACTATGAGCGGGGATTGAATTACGATCGCTTGCGTAACGTCGATTCGTTGCAACAGGCTGTCGATTCCATTAGTGTTATTAGTCTTGCAAACCATAGGTGAACATGAGTTATCTCACACTTGCATTTTTCATGGGTCTTTTCGGCAGCCTTCATTGTGTGGCCATGTGCGGACCACTGGTATTGGCTTTCGCCACCGGTCATGGCAAACGGCCCTGGCGGACGCTTGCCGATACGGTACTTTACCAAGTGGGGCGTGTAGGAATGTATGGATTGTTCGGACTGGCCATGGGCGCCGTGGGCCATTTGTTTGAAATCAAAGGTTGGCAACAGGGCATCACGCTCATTACAGGGGGGCTGCTGGTCGGCGTGGGGTTATTTTCACTTTTCGGCCGGCACTCCAGCCGATGGGTTCGCTTGCAGCAACGTTTCGTCACGCCGTTGACGCGTTGGGTGGGCTATTGGCTTTACCGGCCGGGGGGGCACCTCATTGTAGGTATGCTCAACGGCCTATTGCCCTGCGGGATGGTCTATATGGTGCTGGCAGCCGCGCTGAGTGCCGATTCCATGCCGGGGAGCGGTTTGTTTATGCTGTCGTTCGGCCTGGGTACCTGGCCCGCCATGTTGGCTGTCGCGTTGATGGGCCACTTCGCTAAAACCCGTATCAAGTTTAACTTTGCGTTTTGGTTGCCCATTATTTCCATCATGATGGGGAGTTGGTTCCTATTGCGGGGGGCAAATCTCGACATTCCTTACCTGAGCCCCTTGATTTATCCAAAAGGGGCGATTATTTGCGGATAAGTCCTTCATTGGCCAAAAATACCCACCATTGGGTATTTTTCTGTTTACGACCGGCCCATAAATTTGCGTCATGGTTACATTAAACACCTACCCGATGAAAGTAAACGATTGGACGGCAGCGGCTATGAACATGGTAAAAGCCCTGCTGTTGGTTGCCGGCCTTTTCCTCTATGGCTGCGAAAAGAAAACCAATGGTCCTGATGATGGCCCAGACGGAGGCCCATCCGGCGCTGCGAAAGGGCTGTTCATCAGTTTCAAAACACCCGGTTGGAGTGAAAAAATAGATTGCAGCCATTTGAGTTTCCAGCCCAACAGCTGCAGCCCCCCGCCGAATAATTCGGTCTATTATGTCACGGCCACTTCCGCATCCACCAAAATGAGTTTCCAGATTTCCTATCCAGTAGACAGTTCGGCAGTTGCTGAACTGGTTGCTGACCAACGATTTCCCCTTCGGTTCAATGCCTGCGACGACAGTGAAGCCATGCAGGATGCCATTTCCTTCATGGTGGTCGTACCCCAGTCAAAAGGCGCCACCAACCGGTGGATGCCCGTGCCGGAGACGAACGAAGAAAGTTATGCCACACTCAAGTCGGTTACTTATGTAAAATCGGACAAATATTACGCCTATTACCGGATAACGGGCAGCTACACACAACTGTCGGCCCTAGCCGATGCCAACCGTGACCGCATATCCGACGACGATAAGGTAATCAGTGGTGATTTCCAGTTGATGGTATTGACGGATCGCGCGCCCTAAACGATGCTGTTTTTTGTGCAACTTTCATTAAGTTTGTTGAACGATGGTGAAGCAATTGGTACAACTCGTGTTTTTGATGCTTCCATGCATTGGACTGAATGCACAGGAGCTTTCGGAGGAAGCGGCTGGCGTGCTGGCCGACAGTTTGATCGCGGCGGAAAAGTTGCGATATCGCGAACAGGCTGAACAGCAATGGGCGCAAAAGCAGATTGTCCATCCAAGTGGGGCGGTCATGAAGTTCAAATTTAAGGTGTTCGGCGAGAAACCTATGGGTGGGCGTAGCCTATATATTTCACTGCATGGCGGCGGAAACGCTACTGCCGAGGTAAACGATAAGCAATGGGCCAATCAAATTGACTTATATGCACCTAAGGAGGGGGTATATGTGGCTCCCAGAGCACCGACAAACACCTGGATGCTGTGGCATGAAGATTTCATCGACGACCTGTTTGATGAATTGATAAAAACAGCTGTCATTATGGAAGAGGTTGATCCCAATAAAGTTTATCTAATGGGTTATTCCGCGGGTGGAGATGGCGTTTTCCAACTGGCAACCCGGATGGCCGATCGGTGGGCTGCCGCTGCCATGATGGCCGGCCATCCGAATGACGCTCGCCCTGAAAACCTACGAAACCTGCCGTTTGCTGTTTTCATGGGAGGCTTGGATTCGGCATACCGAAGAAATCGCATGGCTAAAGAGTGGACACATACATTGGATAGCCTCGAGCGTGTGGACCAAGGCGGTTATATGCACATATCCCATATCTACCCGCAGTATGGGCACTGGATGGAGCGGGCCGATACGGTGGCGCTCGATTGGATGGCCAGCTATACGAGGCAATCCAATCCCCATAAAGTAGTGTGGGTTCAGGATGATCGTCCCCATGAGCGTTTTTACTGGTTGGGTGTACCGCCCGCTGAAGCGGAGCATGGTAAAGGGAAAAAAATAGTGGCAACCATAGCGGGGCAAACCGTTTCCATCCTGGAAAACGACTACAAAGCGTTTTACATATACCTCAATGACGAGTTGATTGACCTCGACCAACCGATTACCGTACGATATAAAGGTACGCAGGTAATGCAGGGGCGCTTTTACCGCGATAGGTTGGTTGTCGCGGAAACGGTTAATCGCTTGGATAAACGGCAGGTCGCAACGGTTCGCCTGAACATGTCCTCGGGCGACTAGCCGATATTAGGTTCTTATTTCCAACCCCCACCCAATGCCTTATACAATGTCACCTTCGCGGTAAGCTGTTCTTGTTTCACGCTGACCAAGTCCAACTCACTGTTAAGGGCGTTGCCTTGGGCCGTGATGACCTCAAGGTAGGTGGCCTCACCGCTTTTGAATAAGAGATTGGCATTTTTGACACCGAGCTGTGCCGTGGCGACGCGCTGTTGGGCGATGGCCAGCTGCTCGTTGAGTTTGTCGATCATCACCAACGCATTGGTCACTTCGTGCACGGCACCCATTACCGTGCGCTGGAAGCCGATTTCAGCCTTGTCGCGCTCCAGTTTAGCGACCTCATGCTGGGTCTTGAGTTTCCGGCCATTGAAAATCGGCTGCGTAATACCACTGATCAACCCGCCGAATAGCGCTCCCGGTATGTTGAACCAGTTTTGTGGCAACATCGCGTTAAGCCCTCCCGATGCCTCGATAGTCAGCGTAGGATAGCGGTAGGCCTGGGCCACGCCCACCTCGGCATTGGCGGCACGCAGTGCGAGCTCTGCCTCGCGTACGTCGGGCCGGTTGGCCAGCAGCTGCAACGGCACTCCGCTATCGTAGGTCTCCTGCATGTGCCAGTCGGTCAAGGCAGACGACCGGTATACGCCATCGGGCATGCGGCCGGTCAAAGCCATCAATGCATTTTCTTCGATGGCGATCTGCTGTTCCAGTTCAGGTATGAGCGAGGCGGCCACCAGCTTTTGCGACTCCGTCTGCTGGATGGCCAACGAACTGACCTCGCCGGCATCGCGCTGCAGTTTCACGATCTGCAACGTGCTGTCGTTGAGCCGCAGGTTGCGCTGGGCTACTTCCAACTGGGCGTCCAGCGTGAGTAGGTTGTAGTACCCTTCGGCAATGGCGGCCACCAAGCCGGTTTGGATGGCTTTCCGGGCTTCGAACGTTTGTAGATATTCCGCATACGCACCCTCTTTCTGCCGGCGCAACTTCCCCCAGATATCCAGTTCCCAGCTCATATCGATGGATGAGAAATATTGCGACTGTAACACATAGAGGTTCTCTGGCGGCGTACCCTTGTTTCCGCGCTCATACCAGCCGGAGGAAGGGGAGGAGTAATAATCGCGCGACCGCCATTGGTGGGTCGTGCCCGCCAGTTCGGCACCGACCTGTGGGAAGAATGCCGCGCGCGACTGCCGTACCGATTGGTTGGCAATCTCGATGTTTTTCAAGGCCACCTGCATATCGAAGTTGTTTGCAATGGCACTATCGATGAGCATGGTAAGTATACTATCGGTAAAAAAGTCGGACCATGGGATGTCGGCGATGTTCACCGAATCATCAAGGGCGCTTTCGTCGACGACCGTACCACGGAAGGTATCGGTAAGGCCCGTTTCGGGGCGCACATAGTCGCGCCCCACTTTGCAAGATGCAATCAGCAGGGAACAAATCACAGCCACAAGAGCGGTTTGCCGGGTTATTTGGTTCATCTGTTTATTTTTTACTTTTTTCATGATCAGATGTCAGGTTCATTCTTCTTCTTTCGTGGTCAATTTGTTTTTAACAACTTCGTCGAGGTGCTTGAAAACGACGTATAGCACGGGAATGATGAAAATCCCCAGTGTGACGCCGAAGAGCATGCCCCCGGCAGCACCGAAGCTGATGGAATGATTGCCCTGGGCGGATGGGCCCACGGTCCACATGAGCGGCACCAAGCCGGCAATGAACGCCAGCGAGGTCATCAAGATGGGGCGGAGCCGCATGCGCGACCCCTCCAGGCCCGACTCGATAAGGCTCAGTCCCGCATGGCGTTGCTGCACGGCAAACTCCACAATGAGGATAGCATTTTTTGCCAGTAGGCCGATCAGCATGATCAATCCGACCTGCACGTAGATGTTGTTTTCCAACCCAACCAGGTTTACGATACTGTATACGCCGATAAGCCCCACCGGCACGGACAGCATCACGGCCAATGGTAGGATGTAGCTTTCATACTGTGCCGCCAGGAGGAAGTAGACGAAGATAATGCTCAAGGCAAAAATGAGGAATGTCTCATTGCCCGATTTCCGCTCTTCCAGGCTCATGCCGGTCCATTCGTAACTGTAGTTACCGGGCAGGTACTCAGCGGCCGTCGCTTCCATGGCCTGCATAGCTTCGCCCGTACTATAGCCCTCGGCGGGGGTGGCATTTACCGCAATGGCATTATAGAGGTTGTAGCGGTTCACCACTTCGGGACCCATCGCCTTCCGCAGGGTGATGATGGTGTTGGCGGGCACCATCTCACCGTTGTTGTTGCGCACGAAGATGGATTTGAACGACTCGGGGTCCGTTCGGTAGTCGAAGTCGGCCTGCATGTACAAACGATATTGCCGCCCGAAGCGGTTGAAGTCGCTTACGCGCACGCGGCCGTAGTACCCTTGGATGGTACGCATCATGTCGTTGATGCTTACCCCTAACGCTTTGGCCTTTACGGGGTCGACCTCCAGCACATACTGTGGGAAGTTGGCGTTGAAAGTGGTATATGCCGATGCGATTTCGGGTCTTTTTCCAAGTTCCGCGATAAACGTGTCGGCCACGGCCCCGAAATCCCACATGGAGCCACCCATGCGGTCTTGCAGTACAAACTCAAGGCCTGAGAAGTCGCCGAACCCTTGGATCGTTGGACGCGGGAAAACACTGAACTTCGCATCGGTAATCTGGGAGAGGTCGCTGCGGATGGTATCCATGACGGCGTTGATGTTCCGGATTTCACCGCGCTCGCCGGCAGGCTTGAGCTGGATGTAGCCCACGGCGAATGCCGAGCTTGCGCTGGCGTCTATGGCGTTATATCCCGAAACGGTAGTCATGCCGGCAATCGCTTCCCGCTTTTCCAAGATGCTGTCGGCCTTTGCCAGTGCGTCGGTGGTTCGGGCCAGTGATGCTCCAGGGGGCATGGACAGTGAATAGGTAACGAAGCTATCGTCTTCGGTGGGGATGAAGCTCGTGGGCGTCCGGTTCATCAGCCACACACCGATGGCGGTGACCAGCGCCAGCCCCACGAAAGCGAGTGCTTTACGGCCCATCAGGAAACGGATGGCGCCGATGTACTTGTTAGTCATCGTGTCGAACGCTGTATTGAAGGCACCGAACAGCCGTGAGATGAAGTTGCGGCCCTTTTTTCCCGACGCGTTGCCGTGATTGTCGACCGTGGCTTCCAACGCATCGTTCTCCGGCTTTTTCAGCAACAGGGCGCACAGTGCCGGCGTGAGCGTCAGCGCATTCAATGCCGAAATCAAGATGGCCGTTGCCAGGGTGTAGGCAAATTGCTGGAAGAATACGCCCGATGGTCCCTGCATGAAACCCACGGGAAAGAATACCGCCGACATCACCAGAGTGATGGAGATGATGGCTCCCGTGATTTCGCCCATGGCGGCATGGGTCGCTTTGCGCGGACTTAATTTCGTGGCGTGCATCTTCTGGTGCACTGCCTCGACCACCACGATGGCATCATCTACCACGATACCGATGGCCAGCACCAGCGCGAACATGGTCAATACGTTGATCGAAAACCCGAACAGCTGCAGAAAGAAAAAGGTGCCGATGAGCGATACCGGGATGGCGATGGCCGGAATGAGTGTGGAACGGAAGTTCTGCAGGAAAATGAATACGATGATGAATACCAGGATAACCGCCTCGAAGATGGTGTGTTTCACTTGGTCGATGGATTCATCGATCTGATCGCGCACGCTGTAGGAAATCTCGTGCCGAATATGGTCGGGGAAGTCTTTGGAGAGCCGTTCCAATACTTCGCGGATGTGGATATCGATTTCGCGGGCGTTGGAGCCGCTGGTCTGTAGGATATTGAGGGTTAGCCCGGGATACCCGTTTACGTTGTTGTCACTGCCCAGGTTGGTGGCCCCGAGCTCGGTACGGGCAATATCCTTCAGGTAAAGCACCGAGCCGTCGGGATTGGTCTTGATGACAATCTGTTCGAACTCTTCGGGTAGCGTGAACCGGCCTTCGTGCCGGAGGATGGTTTCAAAGGCCTCGTTGGAGGTTTCGCCAAATTTACCGGGGGCGATTTCAAAATTTTGGTCACGTATGGCATCGCGCACATCTTGTGGCACAAGGCCGTAGGCGGCCATTTTTTCGGGGTTGAGCCACGTACGGATGGAGTAATCGCGCGCACCCACCCTCCGTACTTCGCCCACACCGTCTACACGGGCAAGCTCGCGCATGAGGTTGATCTGTGCATAGGCCTGCAAGAAGGTCTCATCATAGAGCGTATCGGGGTGGTCGCTGAAGATGTTGATCGTCATGATGATGCCGCTTTGGCGGGGTTCCACGGTAATGCCCGACTCGATTACCTCGGCGGGGATGCGTGAGCTGGCTTTGGATACCCGCGTCTGCACATTGACCGATGCTTGGTCGGGATTCGTCCCCGTTTTGAAAAACACGGTGATTTTACCGGACCCGGAGTTGGTGGCCGAAGACCGGAGATACGTCATATTGGCCACCCCATTGATGGCTTCCTCAATGGGAAGAAGTACAGCCCCGGCCACGGTCTCGGCATTAGCCCCGGGATAGGAGGTCGAAACCGTCACGCTCGGTGGTGCGATTTCGGGAAACCGGGTGATGGGCAGCTGCCACATGGATACCAACCCCAGGATAACAAGCAGGGTGGAGATTACGGTAGCCAATACCGGCCTATTGATGAATGTCTTGAGCATACGTCGTTCTATGGATAGTACGTGGCAAGCAAGCGCGAAATGCGCCCGCGAGACGGTACTATAAAGTCAATAAATAATGATAACGGATCTATTCAGCCGCCGCGGCGGGTACGTTCAGCGGTTCGATGGCCATGCCGTCCGACAGTTTGTCGACCCCCGAGAGGATGATGCGGTCATCGGCACTGATCCCGCTCTTCACGATGTAATTGTTCCCGCTTTTGCCAGCCACCTCAATAGCCTGCCGTTTCACGGTGTTATCGGGCGAAAGTGTATATACAAATACTTTATCCTGCAGGTCGGTGGTTGCCACCTGCGGTACCGTGAGCACGCCGGGTTGGCGCTCTTCCATCTTAAGGGTACCCGTGTTGCCCGAGCGGAGCACATCGTTTGGGTTCGGGAAAGTGGCCCGCAAGCTGATAGATCCCGTTGTGCGGTTCACCTGCCCGTTGATGGCATCGACCACACCTTGTTCGGAGTACACCGACCCATCGGCCATCACCAACGAAACGTTCGGGATGAGTTGGGGGGTGTCGGTCGGCGTTTGGATGGAGTCCTGTTTGCCGTATTTCTTGCGGAAATAAAGGAAGTCAGACTCGCTCATCGCGAAATAGACATACACTTCGCTGATGTCCGATAACTCGGTTAGCGGGTCGCTCTTACTCACCAGGTTGCCCACCCGTTTGGGGATACGGCCGATATACCCGCTCACGGGTGCTTTGATGGTCGTGAACTCAAGGTTGATGCGGGCACTGGCCACGGCAGCAGACGCTTGGTCGAGCGAAGCCTTGGCCACATCATAGTCTGACTTTGCCGTACGCAACCGGACTTCGGATATCACATCGTTCTCGACCAGCGGTTTTAACCGTTCAACCTCCAGTTCGGCATTTTCGAGCTTGGCCTTCTCCACGTTCTCGTTGGCCAAGGCATTGTTCAGTTCCTCTTGGTAGGGTTGCGCATTGATTTTGAAAAGTTTTTGGCCCTCGGTTACGAAAGCGCCCTCGTCGACATATATTTCTTCCAGAATGCCCTCAACCTGTGGACGTATTTCTACATTGACCTTACCTTCGATGGTGCCCAGGTAATCTTTTACCGTCACCGCGGTTGTGGTATCCATGCGTTGCACGGGGAGGGCGATTGCATCGTTCTCACGGTCTGTTGTCTTAGACGATCCCGTGGAACAGCTGAAAATTGCAAAAAGTAACCATACCATTAAAACGATGGCTATTAGTGTTTTGACGTTTAATCTGATGGATGTGTTCATGTTCGATTATTTTTGTTGTCCTAGTACGTGCTTATCGCTTATGGAGCGACTGCCCATCTCATTTCCGTTGCAGGAGCCGCCTATGCAACGAATTTCAGAATGCATGCCAAAAGCGAGGTGAGCTGCCGTAGCAAACATTTCCACATATCCTGCTGTTATTGCTTTCGACATGGAATTGGTATATCAGGTACATAAAGCACGGACCCCGATCATCGCGGCCGCTATCCACGATGGACATCTTGTCGCCGCGCCGTTGCTCGACTACATGCATTTGCAGGAGCATGAACGTTTCCGCGAGGAAGACCCGTATACAGCGTACTTAGCCAACGTGCCTGCCAATCGCATTCTCGTGCAAACGTCGCGGTTCCAGACCGATTTGAACCGAAGGCGCGAAGAGGCGGTATATCGGGAGCCGGATGACGCTTGGGGGCTTACCGTATGGAAGCCGGAATTGCCGGAAATGATGGTAAACCAACTGTTGGTGGGGTATGATCGGTTTTACGCTGATGTGGCACAGTTGATCCAACGAACCATCGACCGCTTCGGCCAGTTTGTGGTGCTGGATATTCACAGCTATAATCACCGGCGCCACGACCCATCCTCCGAAGCGGCCATCGGCGAGAATCCGGAAGTGAATGTCGGAACGGCACATAACCATGAACGGTGGCAGTGGTTGGGACGGCAGTTCACCCGGTTTTTGGCCCATCACCAAATCGATAAGCTATTTGCCGACGTCCGGGAGAATGTGAAGTTCAAGGGCGGCGGTTTCTCCGAATGGATCAACCGCAACTACGGTGAGTATGGTTGTGTACTGTCGCTGGAATTCAAGAAAACATTCATGGACGAATGGACGGGCCGGGTGGATATCGGGCACCTCCGCCAGTTGAGGTCCATGGTTGCCGGATGTGTGCCCTTCCTCCTGGATAAACTCGATGACATCGTTAAACCCATTTACCCGCATGGCCACTGACACCAACAAACAACTCGGCCGTATCCGCGCCAAGCTAAAAAAAAACAGACCCTTACATATGGCGCTGCCCTGTGGGGGCGAACTTCGCATGGACCGGCCGTTGCCCTACCTGTTGGTATACCGTGTGCCGCCCCACGGCGAGGATGCATTTACATCTACATTGGGGAAAACCGAGTCGGCGTACCTGGTAGCGCCCGATACGGCCGAATGCCGCATCCGCCCGATTGTACGTGAAATAGCCGGTATGATGGCAGACCAGTTCGGTGGGTTCATGCTACTGGAAGTGTGGCTCTCCGAGCGGAACGATTCGCCCACATTCACCATCCACCTGGGCCAAAAGAGTGCCCTGGCGGTGGCCGAAAAGCTCCAGTCGGAGTTAGGGGAGATGCGCCTCCCGCAGTTGCCGCGCGTAGACGTTGAGCTGGCAAAAGGCAAAAAGCTGCCGGCACCGCCATACTACGGCCAACTTTTCGAGGCAGAAGAGGCGCGTAAACGTGAAATCATCGTTATCGGACTGGCTATTACCCCGGTATATATCAATGAACAGACCGGTGCGCCGTACCCGTTATTTCTCCGTGCGCTACGCGAAAGCTTCGGGAGGGCGTTGCGGAAGAGCTTCTTTGAGTTTGTGCGTATGAAGACCTCGTACAGCGCTGCGCACTTCGAAATGCTGGGCACCACTGAATTGCATGAAGGCATATGGGATATTGATGAACGCTTGGCCGAATACAGTAACCTGTTTGACTTCCTGCTATTGGTAACGCCCATCAATACACAGGACGCTTGGCAGGGCTTCGCCAAAAGTAAATACCATAGCAACCCGGTGTTCCACTACCGGCCGATGCCCATCGATCCCGAATTGATTAAGCGGAAGCTGTATAACCTTCCGATAGAAGATATCGCCGATCCCACCATCGCCTATCTTTTCCGCGATAAGCGGAAGGAGGTAGACCGTATGCTCAACATGTTGAGCGACCGGGATAAGCCCGATTTCGTCTACAGCAGCCAGCAGCTTTTTGGCAATATTGAGGAAGAGCTGTTAGAAACCGCGCGGGCTATCCTGGTGGCTTCTGAACAGTCGCAACAGCCGGTGGAGGAACGCGAGATGATCGATGCACAGGCATTTGCGGATTTGGCCAAGGTTGAACTCAGTTACCTGAAGCAGCAGTACGATCCGGTATCCACGGCGGTTCGGGTGCGCGATGATGTGGAAGGCGTCATGGTGTCGCGCGGTACACTCAACATCAGCAGCCGTTACCGCATATCGAAGATGCGTGCGTTCTCCCTGCTCCAGCATGAGGTGGGCACGCATGTGGCCACCTATTATAACGGCAAAGCACAGCCATTCCGGCTTTTTTATGTCGGCGTGCCCGGTTATGAACAGCTACAGGAGGGCCTGGCGGTACTTAGTGAGTACATCACCGGTGGCCTCACCAACCAGCGTATGCGTATCCTGGCAGCGAGGGTCGTTGCCGTACATCATATGCTGGCTGGGAATTCGTTTGCCGACACCTTTGACATGCTCACCGAAAAATATGGATTCAAGCACGAGCTCGCTTTCCACATCACGATGCGGGTGTATCGCGGTGGCGGGCTTACCAAAGATGCGGTATACCTCAAAGGTTTGCTGAATGTAATCGAATACGTCAAACAGGGAAAGGATATCGGTCGGTTGCTCGTTGGGAAAATCAGGCAGGACTACCTGCCCATTATCGATGAACTGATGCATCGGAAATTGCTGAAACCATCAC
Source organism: Parapedobacter sp. (assembly GCF_053550995.1). NCBI lineage: Bacteria > Pseudomonadati > Bacteroidota > Sphingobacteriia > Sphingobacteriales > Sphingobacteriaceae > Parapedobacter > Parapedobacter sp. The sequence goes on along the minus strand of NZ_JBMQOC010000006.1, from coordinate 41,851 downwards.
CGCTTCGGCCTAAGTTTTTGGAGAAGCCGTATATCGATAAAATCGATGAAATAAAAAAGGACGGTACGGTGTTCAAGATGATAAATTAATGCGCTTTGCTGTCTGCCTTTTGCACTACACCGAACTTCAGATAAGTATGCAGGAGGCAAATCAGCAAACAAGCAAATAGCAAACAGGCGGAAAAGCAAATAACAAAAGAAAATGACCATTACATTCATTGTCAATCAGGTGCGCAAAGAAGTGGCCGGGTACACCACTACGGCGTTGGCTTACGAGGCCCATAAGCGGGGGCATACGGTTTATTATGCCGGGGTCGGGGATCTGGTATACATGGCCAACGGCAAGATCGGCGCGCACTGCCGGCAGGTACCTGATCGGGAATTCCGTTCGCTGAGTACATTTTTGGAAGCGGTGGTTGCCGCGGAGAAGAAACTGAAAAGTGTCAAAAACTGGGACGTGCTCTGGTTGCGAAATGACCCGGCGGCCGATATGGAAAACCGTCCCTGGGCACAGGATGCCGGTGTGCTGTTCGGGCAGATGGCCAGCCAGCAGGGAGTCTTGGTACTGAATGACCCCGCGGGCCTCATCAAAGCATCCAATAAGATGTACCTGCAGTATTTTCCCGAATCGGTACGGCCCCTGTCGGTCATCACCCGTAACATGGCTGATGTTGAAGCATTTTACCGCGACCAACGCCACCGGATTATCCTAAAACCCCTCAAAGGATCGGGCGGGAAAAATGTATTCCTTGTCGACAAAAAGGATAATAAAAACCTTAAACAGATTGTCGAAGCCATATGCCGCGATGGATTCGCCATTGCGCAGGAATACCTGCCGGCTGCAAAAAAAGGTGATACACGCCTGTTTTTGATGGATGGCGAGCCGATTGCGATCGGTAACAAGGTGGCGGCGATACAACGGGTGCAAAAAGCCGGGGAAATCAGGAGCAACATCCACCAAGGGGCAAAGGCAAAACGTGCTTCCATGAACCATGAGATGCGGGCTATCGTGGAAACGGTCGGTCCGTTGCTGCGCGACGACGGGATGTTTTTTGTGGGATTGGATATTGTGGGTAGCAAATTGATGGAAATCAATGTGTTTAGCCCCGGTGGATTGATACACGCCAGCGAGTTCCACGGGGTGGATTTCATGGATGAGATCATCACAGCTGTCGAGAAAAAAGTAGCCGATATCGGCTAAAATACCTAAGTTTGAGGATGCATGCGTTGGCAAGGGCCCCCATCGATATACTGCACGGCGTCGGTGCGTTCGTGTATCAATGGTATTGGATTCCACTCCTGCTGATCTATGTGGCGGTTATCGCAACCATCCTGATCGAGAACCGGAACCCATCGAAAACCATCGCGTGGATTCTGGTGATCGTTTTCATTCCCATCGTGGGGATCATCATCTATTACCTTTTCGGCCAAAAGTTCCGTAAAGTCAAGGTATTCCAGGTCCAGGATCGGGAAAAGCACAACAGGCTGGTCCGCTTTTGGGATCAGCTCAGTCCGCTGATGGACGATAACCTGGTTATTTTAAAACAGTCGATAGGACAGCTGAGCCGCGTATTCACCTTTCTGAAAAACCAGCGGGTATCGCCCCCGACCTTACATAATGAGGTAAAGCTATTGACCAACGGGGAGCAGAAATTTCCGGCACTGATCGCGGCAATCCAGTCGGCGCAGCACCATATCCACCTCGAATACTACATTTTCGAAACGGATCGCATCGGCAACCAGCTTATCGACCTGCTCGCCGAAAAGGCGTCGGCCGGTGTGGTGGTACGGGTCATTGCAGACGACTTCGGGTCGCCCGGCCTCAATAGGCAACGCAAGCGCCTGGCCCAAGCCGGCTTGTCATTGGTAGCCTTCCTGCCCGTTACCTTTACATCGCTAGCTAACGGAAACTACCGAAACCACCGGAAAATAGCCATCATAGATGGCCATACCGCTTTTGTGGGTGGCATCAACATCAGTGATAGGTATATCAACGACGCCCAACAGCCCTTGTATTGGCGAGATACCGCGGTGCGGATCAGCGGACAGGCGGTGAATATGCTGCAAACCCAATTCTGGGTGAATTGGCACTTGGCAAAAGGGGCTCCGTTCAGCTTGCGTGACGGTTACTTCCATACAGCACCGATGGCGCCTATCGGCTCGGCAGCGGTGAGCTTTGCATTCTGCGACCCCGGTTCGTTCGCACCATTCAACATGGAGGCGTTGCTCATTGGGATTGCCGAGGCAGAAGAATCCGTCCAGCTATGTACCCCGTATTTCATTCCCAGCGATGAGCTGAGCACGGCTCTCCAACTGGCCGCTGCCTCGGGGGTGAAGGTGGAACTGATGCTGCCCGCGCGGTCGGATTCGTTTTTCGTGCAACATGCGTCGTCCTCGTTCCTAAAGCCGTTGTTGGCACGCGGCGTATCGGTATACCTTTATGAAAAAGGGTTCCTACACGCGAAGACCGCATGCATCGATGGCAAGCTTGCGTATGTCGGTACGGTAAATCTCGATATCCGCAGCTTTTATATCAATTTCGAGGTAAGTGCCATTATCCATGACAGCGTACTATGCGGTGACCTGACCCGGCAGTTCGAGCACGATAAACGGGTTAGCAAGCTTGTTACATTGGCCGACTGGCTCGAACGTCCCCGATGGAAACGGGGGATCGATTCCCTATGCCGGCTACTCGCACCGTTGCTTTAGGCCATTCGTATAATTAAATAGACTCAATAGAATGTTAAAATTTGGCAAAAACGCCCGAAAAAAGATATCTTAGCGGCTCATTGACTCGAAATATGATGGGAATGAACCGTACTACGAAGCTACTATGCTGCCTATTTTTTATCTGTTGCCAATCCATCCAGCTCCAGGCCCAACAAGATACCATAAGCGTCAATACCCTGGTTGAGAAAACGCAGAAATTGCTCGAGGCTTATCCCATCGAGAAGGTACATATGCATTTTGATAAGCCCTATTACGCCGTTGGCGATACGATGTGGTTCAAGGTCTACCTGACCAGTAATATGTATAACTACGAACTGAGCAAAGTGGCGTATGTGGATGTACTGAATGGAAAGGATTCGTTGATGCAAACCCTGCGGATTCCGCTGGGAGACCGTGTGGGCGACGGCCATTTGGTACTCGACCAGGAATGGTATACCCAAGGGAATTACCGCTTCAGGGCATACACCAAATGGATGGTCAATTTTGATCCGGCGTATTTCTTCAATAAGATCGTTCCCATAGGCGATGTGCTGAACAACAACCTGCATTATACGGTTACGTTCAACGATGTGAGCAAGGGGAAAAGTGCACGTGCCCAAGCGGTTATCCAGTTCAAGGATCGGGCGGGGAAGCCCTTGGCAGACCGTAAGTTGACCTGGGCGGCAGTAGCCGGTTGGGAACCGATAGACGACGGGAAAGGGCAGACCGACGCGGTGGGTAATGTGATGATCAACATCAATGGTAAAGACCGGGAACTGCTACGCGCGGGCAACCTCCATGTGTCGTTGGATGCGGAAGGCAATGGCGAACCCATGCTGGGCCGTATTCCGCTGCGTAGCGCGCTGTGGGATGCGGATGTACAGTTTTTTCCGGAGGGAGGCGATTTCATTGCCGGCCTGGCGAAAAAAGTGGCCTTTAAAGCGGTTGGAAGCAACGGACGTGGCTTGTCGGTAACCGGAAGTATCGTTGACCAGAGCGGCAAGGAGGTAGCCGTGATAACCGATAGCCACTTTGGGATGGGTTATTTCACGATGGCCCCGGAAGCCGGAAACAATTATACGGCAAAGATGACATTTGAAAACGGGGAAAGCCGTGAGTATCCGCTGCCGGCGGTAATCGACCAAGGGGTCAACGTGACCGTGCTGAAGTCGGACACCGCGCAATTGCAACTGGGCATCGTAGCCAACGATCGGTACCATAGCGCCCATACTGGCAACGCCTACTACCTGATTGCGCAAGCCAACGGTATCCTCTGTTATGCGGCACAAGCGGTGCTGCGTAATGAGACCATTACAGTGAATCTGCCGAAAGACCGCTTCCCCACAGGTATCGCCCAGCTTACCCTATTCAATTCGGCGGGTAAGCCGCTTAGCGAACGGCTGGTCTTTGTGGAGAACATCAAACCACTGGATATCGCCGTGAATACCAATAAAACAGCGTACGCCGCCAAGGAACTCGTTAACCTGGGGTTGGCAGTAGGCAATAACGGCACGCCCACCGTGGGAAGTTATTCGGTGTCGGTGGTCGACGAAACAAAGGTGCCCTTCGAGGAAAGCCGTGCAACAACGATCTTAAGCAACCTGTTGCTCACATCCGACCTCAAAGGATATGTAGAGGCCCCCAACTATTATTTCACCGAGCCCGATGCGGAAAAGCGGGATGCGCTGGATGCCCTGTTGCTCACACAGGGGTACCGACGGTTTTCCTACACCGATTTGCTGGCTGATAAATACCCGCCGGTCCACTTTTTCCCCGAACAGGGTATAGAAATATCGGGTATTTTGCGGCTCAATAATGGAAAACCCGTAGTCAATGGCGGACTGCTGCTGTCCATTCCCGATAGGAGTTTCAAAACAGATGTGTATACCGATGAGCGCGGCCGATTCGTGTTCAAAGATCTACAATTTACGGACTCCTCACGGGTAACGATCAATGCGCGCGGGAATGACAATTACCGCAACATGGTCATCAATGTAGATCCTACCCAATTTCCGGAGATTGACACCTCTGCCTACCGGGCCAACAATGTGCTGAACATCGACCAACAGTTTGCAGGCTACCTCGATAACAGCCGTAACGAGTACCGTACGTCCATCCTGCTGGAAGAAGTGGAGGTAACGGCATCCGCGCGGCCGAGTTTTTCACATAAAGACTATCCGGCCATTTCGGGGCTGGGCATGGCCGACCACCAAATTAGCGCCGATCGGCTAAAGGGGTGTAACAACCTGATCATGTGTCTGCAAACGGCCCTCACCGGCATTACCTACGATGCACAGAGCCAGCTCTTTTACATCACCCGAGACTACAACGCCGGTGGCCGTATTCCGGTGCAGTTTTTTGTGAACGGCATGGCCATGGACGTGCCTGCACTGAACGGTATCATGCCGACGGATGTGGAGGGTATCGAGATTTTCCTCCGCGATGAACTGGGCACCGTAAGCCGCATGTACCAAAATAACGGCGTGGTGTCCATCTATACCAAAAAAGTGGAAAAAGCCCCGCGCATGTCGCTCAGCCAAATCGAAAGCCTATTGCCGAAGAGCAACATCATTGACCTCACCCCCCTTGGTTACGTGGAGGAACGCAAGTTTTATACACCCAAGTATGACACCCCGGAGCGGCGGGCGGTGAACGACATCCGCACAACCGTTTACTGGAACCCCGACGTCAAGACGGGAGAAGATGGCCGGGCGCAACTGGAATATTACAACGCTGATGGCAAGGGTAATTACCGCGTCGTGGTGGAAGGCGTCGATGTGAATGGTAATATCGGGCGTGCAGTATACCGCTATAGTGTCAACTGATGCGGAGAGGGAATAGGTGATGCGGAAAATCATCCATATCGATATGGATGCGTTTTATGCCTCGGTAGAACAACGCGATTGTCCTGCCTATCGCGGTAAGCCCCTGGTGGTGGGCGGCCCCCCAACGGGCCGCGGTGTGGTTGCCACGGCGAGTTACGAAGCACGTAGCTATGGCATACATTCTGCCATGCCCTGCAGCCGAGCGGTTAAATTGTGCCCCCATGCCCTGTTTGTGTCCCCCCGTTTTGATGTGTATAAAGTTGTTTCGGCGCAGATACGGCAGATATTCAGGCGGCATACCGACCTGATTGAACCGCTATCGCTGGATGAAGCATATCTCGATGTGACCACCGATAAACAGGGGATAGGCTTTGCCATGGATATTGCCCGGAGCATCAAAGATGCGATCCGCAACGAGCTCCAGCTTACTGCTTCCGCAGGGGTGTCCATCAATAAGTTTGTTGCTAAAATCGCCTCCGATATGGACAAGCCGGATGGCCTGACGTTCATCGGCCCTTCGCGGGTGGAGCGGTTTATGGAGCAGTTACCTGTAGAAAAGTTTTTCGGGGTGGGTAAGGTAACTGCAGCCAAGATGCGGCAATTGCAGCTATTCACCGGGGCGGACCTCAAGCGGATGACCGAAGCGGATCTGGTACGATTGTTTGGAAAGAGCGGTCACTTCTATTACCGCATTGTGCGCGGCATCGATGACCGTGCGGTGCAACCCAACCGCGAGCTGAAATCGCTTGCGGTGGAGGACACGTTTTCCACCGACCTCGGTCGATTGGATACCATGGAAGAGGAATTGGGCAAAATCGCCGGAAAACTCACGGGGCGCCTGCAAAGCCGCAGCCTGAAAGCGCGTACCATTACGTTGAAAGTGAGGTTTGCCGATTTCCGGCTCATTACCCGGAGCCACTCCCTGACTTACTATACCGATGGGTTCGACGATGTGTTTAAACGGGCCAGCCAGTTGCTGCAGGCAGTCGTGAGCGAAGATCCAATGCCCATACGGCTCCTCGGTATCTCCGCAAGCAATTTCGATCGGGTGAAACTGGCATCTGCTCAGCTTTCCTTGTTTTGATGATCGGTTATGAGGAGGGGCTCGTCTTCCACCTCTTTTTCGGTCGTAACTACCTTTACCGCATACGAAGAGGGCCACACGCCTTTGCCGTATTGCAAGGCATATACTTTTGTGAATTCTGCCCCGAAATAGAGGATGGCTGCGGAATAATAGACCCATAATAGCAGCACGATAATCGCGCCTGCGGCACCGTAAATAGAGGCGGGGGCACTGAACTGCATATACAGGGCAATGAGATACCGCCCCAGCATGAATAGGGCCGCCGTAAAGAGTGCCCCGCCGGCCACATCCCTGAACCGCATCCGTGCGTCGGGAAGGAAACGGAAGATAAAGGCAAAAAGTGCGGTAATCACGACAAGCGTGAGCCCAACGTTGACCCATTTGACGACGAGTACCGATATATCGGGCAAATAATTGGTAATCTGTGTGCTGAGTGCCATCACGATCCCGTTTGCAATCAGTGATACGATCAGCAGGAAACCGAGCCCTAGGACCATCGAAAGGGATAGGGCACGGTCGATCAGCATCTTCAACCAGCCCTTCTTAGGCTTCGGGCGTACGCCCCAAATCCGATTCAACGAATCCTGTATTTCGACGAAAATGGTGGTTGAACCGACCACCAGCGTACCGAGGCCGATGGCGATACCCAGCCCCGACTTGTTCGAGACGCTGATATTGGTGATGATCTGTTGTATCTGGGCTACTGTTTCCGGACCGAAGATGTTCGTGAACTCGTCGAAAACTTCGGCTTGTGCATCCTGTGGCCCAGCCAGTAATTCACCGTAAAAAAAGCCGACGGTCCAGATGACGATGAGCAGCAATGGTGCGATGGAAAAGATGGTGTAATAGGCAAGCGATGCGCTCATCTTCATTCCGTTGTCGTTGGAAAATTCAATGGCGGTGTCTTTAAGGAGGCGGAAGATGTCCTTGTAGAATTGGGCGCGGAAAAATTTCATATCATCAGCTGTACGTCCAGATTAAGAAACGATTGAACCGCGAATTAGTTTTCTTCGTAGATGCCGTTAATGGCTTCTTCATGGCGCTGCAGTATCGCTTTGCGCTTCAAGCTGAGCTTCGGTGTGAGCTCGCCGGCATCGATGGTCCAAGGGTTGGCGAGCAAGACGAATTTCTTCACCTTTTCCCATTGGCCGAAACCTTGGTTCAGCCGGTCGATTTCCCGCTGGTATTTTTCAATCACGGCGGGGTTCTTTACAGCCTCCTCTTTTGAACCGAAGGGGACACCCTTGATGTTGCACCATTTCTCCAACACATCGAAGGCGGGAACGATGAGGGCTGCCGGGAACCGTCGGTTTTCGCCGATAACCATTACCTGTGCAATCAGCGTTGATTCCATGAACTTGTTTTCCAGCACTTGCGGTGCCACATATTTACCTCCGGCGGTTTTAAACATCTCCTTTTTGCGGTCTGTCACCCGCAGGAAGCCCTCTTCGTCCAACTCACCGATGTCGCCGGTATGCAGGTAGCCGTCGGCATCGATGACCTCGGCCGTGGCGGTGTCGTTTTTATAATAGCTGCTGAATATGCTGGGACCCTTGCACAATATCTCTCCGTCGCTGGCAATCTTCACGTCTACGTGCTCCAGTACCTTCCCTACCGTGCCGAATTTGACCCCGCCTTTTTCCAGGGTGTTCACTGCGATGACCGGAGAGGTCTCGGTGAGGCCATATCCTTCCATTACCGGCATATCTGCCGCCCAGAATACCCGTGCGAGGCGGGGCTGGAGCGCAGCGCCCCCCGAAACAATCAGTTTGATATCGCCGCCGAGGGCTTCCTGCCATTTCCTGAATACCAATTTACGCGCCATGCCCAGTTGGAAATCAAACCAAGCGCTGTTTTTGCCGGGTTCCTTGTTGTTCAGCCCCAAGTTGAGTGCCCAGAAAAAGATATGCTTTTTAATCCCCTTCAGTTCTTTGCCCTTCGATACGATTTTGTCATATACCTTCTCCAGTACCCGTGGCACCGTCGTGAACCCATGGGGCTTTACCTCGTTGATGTCTGCAACGATGGTGTCCAGGCTCTCCGCATAGTGCACTTCTACGCCCTTGGCGAAGTAAAGGTACACGACCATACGTTCGAAGATGTGGCACAACGGCAGGAAGCTGAGTGCCTTCCTGAAATAATCCGGTAGGAGGTCGAAGCAATCATGCACATTGGTCAGCACGTTTTTATGTGAAAGGCAAACACCCTTCGGTTTCCCGGTAGTGCCGGATGTATAAATCAAGGTGAGGAGATCATCTTCACCCACGGCGTCGCGGTGCGGCGCCAAATCGGTATCCAGCTTCCGGCCCTCGTCCACCAACGTTTGCCACGAAGGTTTGCCCGCCACCGGGTCGAACGTATAAATAGGGATGTCGAGGTCGTTGTCGGCCAATGCCGCGGCGATTTTGCCGTGGAGCTCGGTGTCACTGAGAAAAATGAGCTTCACCTCGGCATCATTGATGATGAACGAAAGGTCCTGTTGGGAAAGGGTGGGATATAAAGGGACCACCGCTGCCCCCAATTGGTTGATGGCAAAGTCACAAAAGTTCCACTCGGGGCGGTTGTGCGACATCAGCGCGATTTTGTCGCCCTTGCCGATGCCCATGGCCAGCAATCCTCGGCTGAGGCTATCGACAATCGACAGTACCTCATCGGTCGAATAGTTGGTCCATGCACCACCTGCTTTCCCGGCCACCATGACAGGTTTGGCATAATGGGTTTTGTAATAAGCCAATATATCGAAAATACGGGTGGGAGTCTCCATAACCATCTATCTAACTGGTGTCTAATCTTGCCGCGATATCGTATCGGCGCATCTAAAGTTAATAAGAATTTCAACGAAATCATAGTTTTCAAAAAAATAGCCGGCATCCCCTTCCATGGGCGTTACATTGGCATCTGTTTTGCGCAGATAGCGGCATGGAAACAAAACGATTAGCCTTATTCATAGCGGTTATTTTTTTAGGGATCGGTAGTCATGGGGCGTTCGCCCAGGAATCGGATAGCTACATGCGCGCAATCGGGGGGCGCTTCGGTGTCGCGAATGGCATCACGTACAAGCACTTCCTCAATGAAAGCCATGCCATCGACGGGATCATGAATTTCCAAGGCAATAGAAGTTTTGCCATTTTTAAGCTGCTGGGTCTCTACGAAATCCATCAGCCGATTAATTTCGTCGATGTGGAAGGCTTGCGTTGGTATTATGGTTTTGGTGGCGGTCTGGGCCACTATCGGTATAAAGATACCGATTCGAGCGGATTGGCATGGAGCTTCGACGGCGTAGTGGGTGCCGATTACAAGATACCCGAAGCCCCCATCAACCTATCACTAGACTGGAAGCCGACCATGGAACTTACGCCCGAGTCGGGTGTAAGGTTCGACGGTATCGGCTTGTCGATACGGTTTGTGTTTTAATTTAACGAAAGCCAGATCTGTCCCAATTCTTTTTGTTCCGGAGAGGCGTTGGGCATTGGTACGATACGGAAGGCCCCTTTGGTGCTTTCAGTCAGCGTAACGGTCAATTCCCTGATCTTACCGTCTCGGGCAATGAGCACATCGAGTTGATCGCCGACAGCGGCCGTTTGCATCAGTCGGTTCAGTTCGCGGCCCCCAGCATCCATCCGTTCACCGTTGATGGCGAGGATTTCATCCCGTACATTAATGCCCCCATTCCAGGCGCCGGTACCTCGGGCTACACCGGTAACCATCATGCGGCCTTCGTCTGCCGTGGTGCTGAAACCGATATCCGGCAATGCGAGCCCTTTGTTGTAATCGACCAGCTCGTAGCCCACTGCGCTCAGGTAGCTGTTATAATCCAATGGACCTACCGCGCGCGCCGCATCAAAGATATCGGCCACTGAGGTGCCGGCAAGCTGTTCGATCAACGCTTGGAACTCGCCTTCTTCGAAGCCGCGTTTTTCTTTCATATAGAATTTTTCATAGGCTGCTTTCAGTATATCATCCAGCCGTTTTTCACCCTGCGTGGCGGCCAGTATCTTGAGGTCGAGCAACAGGGCCATCAAGGCGCCCTTGTTGTAGTAGGAAACGCTCGTGTTGGCCGAGTTCTCATCAGGCCGGTAATACTTGATCCATGCGTCGAAGCTGGCCAGTGCCACGGACTGCACATCGTTCCCCGGGCGATTCTCCACGGCATTTACGTCGTTGGCAAGCGTCTGTAGGTAGTTGGTTTCATCCAAGAAGTCGCACCGCCTGAGCAGTAGGTTGTCGTAATAGGCTGTAAAACCTTCCATGATCCAGAGGGCGGACGTGTAATTTTCTTTGTCGTAATCAAAAGGGCCCAACTCACGGGGCCGCAGCCGCTTCACATTCCATAGGTGGAAGTATTCGTGCGCAACGAGGCCAAGGAACCCTACATACGAACGCTCGCTTTGGTAGCCATTCCTGGTCGCACCCAGCACCGTGGAATTGAGGTGTTCCAAACCGCCACCGCCGGACTGGTAATTGTGTACGATGAATACATACCGTTTGTTGGGGTTTATGCCGAATATGGCAGTTGCCTCTTCAACAATGGTGGCGCAATCGGCCTTTAGCCGCTCTTTATCGTAGTTGCCGCCACCCACCATCGCGATTTCGTGGTGTACGCCCGCAGCCTCGAACGTAAATACGTCCTGATTGCCTACTTCAATCGGTGAGTCGAACAAAATGTCAAAATCGGCCGCGTGGAACCTATTTGGTTTGCCCGCAACGGCTTCCAAGCCAGTGGATATCCTAGACCAGTTGGCGTGGGGGATAATGGTGATATCCGCAGGATGGCCGATCATCCCATCGACATACATGAAGGTGGCCGCGGGGGATAGGAAGGCGTGGCTATCGTCAATAAAGTTGGTGCGTACCGATACCTCGAAACCATAGATACGGTAGCTGAACGTCACTTTCTTTGCCTGGTCCGATTGGATGCGCCAGGTGTTTTTGTCGATTTTTTCGACGGCAAGGTATTCGCCATCGGCATCGCATGCTTCCACGCTTTCTACGTGCCTTGCATATTCGCGCACCAGGTAAGAACCAGGTGTCCAAACCGGCATTTTCACATCGATATGGTCTTTGCGGAGGTCGGATATTTCCATTTTTATCTCTGCATAGTGAGCTTGTGGCTCCTTGAACGACACCTCGAAGTGGATGGTGGGCGCAGCGATGGCTGTTGTGGTTACAGTGGTCATAAGGGCGAGCAAATTAATACGGATTTTTCTCATGATGGTGCAATTAGGAAAATGCGAAAATACAAGTATCTGCCATTCCAACAAAGAAATAAGCGGGTTAATTAAAAATCGTTACTCCCGGATCGCTGTGGTGGCGTTGGCTTGCATAGTGGGCATGATGACCACGTCGTTGACATTGACATGCTTTGGGCGGGAGGCGGCAAACCATACGGTCTCGGCGACGTCTTCGGCCGATAGGGGCTCGATACGGTCATACACGGCGGCGGCACGTGCCGTGTCGCCCTTGAAACGCACCTCCGAAAACTCGGTTTCCACCATGCCCGGGTGGATGGCCGTGACCTTGATGTGTTTGTCGAGCAGGTCGATCCGCATCCCCTTGGTAAGTGCGTCGACCGCGTGTTTCGTGGCACAATAGACATTGCCGTTGGGATAGACCTCCTTGGCGGCAATGGAGCCGATATTGATGATATGCCCTTGTTTCCGTGCTACCATACCGGGGGCCACCGCGCGGGTAACATATAACAACCCCTTGATGTTGGTATCGATCATGCGGTCCCAATCGCCAATATCGCCCGCCTGTATTGGGTCGAGACCCTGGCTCAGGCCAGCGTTATTTACCAGTACATCCACCTGCTGCCAGTTGGCGGGTAGGTTGTTGAACATGCCAAATACCTCGCCGGCGTCCCGTACATCGAGCGCCAGCAAATGCGTACGCACGCCAAACTCGGCGACAAGCTGGGCTGATAACACTTCCAGGCGATCGATGCGGCGTGCCGCCAATAACAAATCGTACCCTTCGCGGGCGAATACCCGCGCGCAAGCTTCGCCGATACCCGCGCTTGCCCCTGTGATGAATACTATTTTTTTAGACATTAGCTGTTAAGATATTAGACGCTAGACAATAGACACCTTTCACAACCTCACTCAAAATACAAACTCACCTGGAAGCTCCGCATATATAGGCGTTGTATCGGGGAGTTGTGGTTGAACGTGTTGCCGTCGCCATCATCCAGCATATTGCCTACGCTCTGGACCCACCGGATTTCAGGTGACATTTTGAAATAGTCGAAATAGATATCGAAGCCGATGCCAGCGGTATAAGCAAGATAACTGCGGTTGGTCATGATATCTACGTTGCGATCGTAACGTTTTGCGGAAGAGACGTTGAACGCCAGTTCACCGCCACCGATGAGGTAACCCCGCATATTCCCTTTCCGGTCCGATTTGAATTTCAATAGCAACGGGATACCGATGTCGGACCGTTGCACTTTGTGTGCTTCGTCGTTGATGTTCAAGTAGATGTTCATGAACCGCAAATTCGGTTGGAGCCGCAGATTGATGTTCTCCGTTAGTTTCGCGTCAGCCAGCAATCCCAGCCCAACATTATGGGAGAAGGGCGATGTAACATGGGTATACCCCAAATCTTGCCAATTTTCCTTCAAGTCAAATTTATAATCGGCATTGATATAATGGAAACTGAAGCCGAAATGGAGGGTTTCGTCATCCACGCCGCCGCCCCACCGTTGGTACCTTTGCTGTGCATGTACTGAGGCGACTGCCGCCAAAAGGGCTATTAGACAGCAAGTGAGGTATGGTTGCCACCGCTTCATTTAGTCGCGATGTAAATGGTGCAAATACCGAATGTCTGGGGCCGCGATTGTGCTTCGCTGAAGCCTACGTGTCGGAGGATATCGGTAAACTGCTTTCCATCAGGAAATTGGGCGACGGACTCGGGGAGGTAGCTATATGCCCGATAATCTTTGGAAAATGCTTTGCCAATCAAGGGGGTGACGTGGTTGAAATAAAAATGATAAAGCTGTTTCACCGGAAACCCCTTTGGCTTGGAAAATTCGAGGACAGCGGCCTTTCCGCCAGGCTTGAGTACCCGATGGATGTTGGCGAGGCCCTGCTCGAGGTTTTCGAAATTTCGTACGCCGAAGGCCACCGTTACGGCATCGAACGAGCCATCCGCGAAGGGTAGGTGCTCCGAATCGGCCAGGGCAACCTCAAAACGGTCCTCGAGGCCTTTCTTGGTGATTTTTTCGCGGGCAATGTCCAGCATCCCCGATGAAATGTCGACACCGATGACTTTCCGGGGTTGCAGGATCTTGATGGCTTCCAACGCAAAATCGCCCGTACCGGTAGCCACGTCGAGCAGGCGTTGCGGTTTGCTTGCCTTCAGCGCCCGGATGGCTTTCTTCCGCCAGACAATGTCGATGCCCAACGACATGAAATGGTTGAGGAAGTCGTAGGTGCCCGAAATGTTGTTGAACATGTCGGCAACCTGTTGCTTCTTATCGGCGTCGGTATCTTTGTAAGGCTTTACTGTTTGCGATGTCGTCATGGTAGACAAAGATACGGTTTTATTACGTACCTTTGCACGTGGCAAACCTGTTCTATCGCTCTTCCGCCACGGTGGAAGAGAGGAAAGTCCGGACAACGCAGGGCACCCCGCTTCCTAACGGGAAGGGTTGCGCCCCGCCCGAGGTGGGGCGTGATACGGAAAGTGCCACAGAAAATATACCGTCACGCCAACGGCGTGATAAGGGTGAAAACGTGGGGTAAGAGCCCACGGCTTTGCATGGTGACATGCATCGCGGTAAACCCCGGGGGTTGAAAGGTCAAATAGGTTGCGGACACCAGGGGGCTGCTCGTCTCCAAATCCGTCGCGCCGAGAGGCGAGCGCCGGAGAACCGCAACGGGTAGACTGCTTGAGCCCGTCAGCGATGGTGGGCCCAGATAAATGATAGAAACCCTTGCCTCCGGCGAGGGATACAGAATCCGGCTTATAGGGTTTGCTTTTTTTGTGAACAATAATGTACGAGTCGTAAAAGATAGGGGTGGTGTCTCATATCTGACTTCTCAAATCTTAATAAATGACCAAAATATTAATCATCGACGACGAACGGGCCATCCGTAGCACGTTGCGCGAAATCCTTGAATACGAAGACTATAAGGTCATTGATACCGATAATGGTACCGATGGACTGGCGATAATCAAGAAAGAAGACATCGATCTGGTGCTCTGCGACATCAAAATGAGCAAGATGGATGGGATGGAGGTACTTACCGAAGCGCTGGTTATCAAGCCGGATTTGCCATTTATCATGATATCGGGGCATGGCACCATCGAAACAGCCGTCGAAGCGAGTAAAAAAGGCGCTTACGATTTCATTTCCAAACCGCCCGACCTGAACCGGTTGCTGATTACGGTACGCAATGCGCTCGAACGCGGTACATTGGTTACGGAGACCAAGGTGCTGAAGCGGAAAGTCAGCAAAACACGCGATATATTGGGTGACTCTGAAGCTATCCTACGCATCAAGGAAACCATTGAACGGGTGGCACCTACCGACGCCCGTGTGCTGATTACCGGCGCCAATGGGAGTGGCAAAGAACTGGTGGCCAGATGGCTCCACGAGAAGTCGGCCCGTGCCGAAGCCCCCCTGATTGAAGTGAACTGCGCGGCCATACCTTCCGAACTGATCGAGAGCGAGCTGTTCGGACACGAAAAGGGGTCGTTTACATCGGCCATCAAGCAACGCATCGGTAAATTCGAGCAGGCCGATAACGGCACACTGTTTCTGGACGAAATCGGTGATATGAGCCTGTCGGCCCAAGCGAAGGTGCTTCGGGCACTGCAGGAAAACAAGGTGACGCGCGTAGGCGGTGAAAAGGAAATCAGTGTGAATGTGCGTGTTATTGCGGCCACGAATAAAGATTTGCTCAAAGAAATCGACGCTGGTAATTTCCGGATGGACCTCTACCACCGCCTGAGTGTGATCATTATCCATGTGCCGCCATTGGTAGAACGGAAAGCGGATATCCCTGTGCTCGCGAAACAGTTTTGCGATGAAGTCTGCGGGGAGTATAATATGCCCGTAAAGAAAATCACCGACGAGGCGATGGAGGCACTGAAGGGGTTGCCATGGACAGGCAATATCCGTGAGCTGCGCAACATGGTGGAGCGGTTGATCATCTTAAGCGACAAAGCGATTACCGATAAAGATGTACGTGCATTTGCCAACCCAAGCGCAGCAACGACGGTCATGGAAAACAGTGAACCCACCCGGGTGGATCGGGAGCACCCCAGTACGGTAGGTCCCGTTGCCAATTATGACGATTTTCCGTCGTTCCAGGATTTCAAGGACCATACGGAAATGGAATTCATCAAGTATAAGCTGGAGAAGAATGGGTGGAATGTGTCCAAGACGGCCGATGAAATCGACATCCAGCGGAGTCACCTGTATAGCAAAATCGAGAAATTCGGATTGAAAAGGGAACCGTAAGCTTATTCGTTGAACTTACGGTACTGTTTCCTGATGAGAACGATGACGATAACGGCCAAAACAACAGCCGCCAGGGCAATATAACCATATGCCTCCCAAGGACTCTCCACAGCGGTTGTGTCGCTCTGCTGCACAACAGCCGGAACGCCAAACCATACGATAAACAAGGCATGGGTACTATGCATCATGCAATATAGTTTTAACGTACTACAATTTGTACAATATACTCATTATAATGCGCAAAAGGCACCAGATGTTTGGCCCCCGCCTGTTTTGTTACAAACGGATGATGAATCCCCGGCATATGATCTTGCATTATCCGATTTCTGCGATGAATACGCCATCGCGGTCTACCTCCGCCTTGTTTTCGAGGATATGGCGTAAGTTTACCTTGCCGATGACGTATTTGAAATCTTCGGCATAATAACGCTCGCTGATGGAAGTGAACCCCAGTTTTTCCACCACCTGCTCGTCGGTATAACGGAGATACACCTGAATTTCCCAATCGGTGCTATACCGTAACCCGCCGGCATCGATGTGCTTTTTGTATTCATACCGATACCCATAGCGCAAGGCGGCGATGTCTGAAAGCACGGCCGACCCGGTGGGGTGGCCACCGGCACCTTTCCCATAGAAAAATTGCTCGTCGGCAAAGGCCGCTTTAACCAATACGCCGTTGTATTCGTTTTCTACATTGTACAGGATATTGTCGGGCGTGACCAATTTGGGTAGCACGTACATGATAACCGCCTTATCGTTGATTTCCCGCGCGGTCGGGACGAGTTTCAACCGGCGGTTCTTCTCGTTCGCGAAGCGGATGTCGGGGGCACGGAGCTTGTCGATACCGATATTGAGGATGGCATCTGGCGAGATATAGAGCCCATAGGCGTGCGACGCGACGATAGCCAGCTTGAACTTCGGGTCGAACCCGCCCACATCCAGTGTAGGGTCCGTTTCGGCGAACCCGAGATCCTGCGCTTGCCGCAGGGCGGTGTCGTACGCAAGGTTTTCATTGAATATCTTGGAAAGGATGTAGTTTGAGGAGCCATTGAAAATACCCGAAACAGCGTGCAGCAGTTCGTTGTCGTAATACTCCTCCAGGTTCCGGATAATGGGGATGCTTCCGCATACGGCACCTTCATACAGCAGGCTCGTGCCATGCTGGTGTTGGATGTCTACCAGCTCCTTGAGATGGGTAGCAATCATTTTTTTATTGGCCGATACCACGTTCTTGCCTGCGCGTAGCGCACGGGCCACGATATCAAAGGCCGCATCGGCATCGTCTATCAGTTCGACGACCGTATTGATGTCCGGATCGTCCAATACCGCGTTCGCATCGGTGGTGAAAAGTTCAGCCGGCAGGCTGCGCTCCTTTTCGGGGTGTTTGATGACGAATTTCTTTACGGCCAGGTTGAGGTGCTTGGTGCGGATGATGTCATAGAGTCCTTGGCCTACCACGCCGAATCCGAAAATGCCCAAGGTCAGTTTGTTATCCATGCTTGCTGTTGCTGTTGATATGGTTTTGTTAATGTTGGGTTGGAAAAAATTCGCCGGACGGATCGTCCGGCGAAACAACCTTTATTTCACTTGCTCAAATGCTTGTTGCAGATCGCCCTTGATGTCGTCGATATGTTCGATGCCGACGGCTAACCGTAGTTCGCCCGGGAAAACACCGGCTTCTTTCTGCTCTTGTGCGGACAGTTGCTGGTGTGTGGTTGCCGCCGGGTGTATAACGAGGGTTTTGGTGTCGCCCACGTTTGCCAAGTGGCTGATCAGTTTCAAATTATCGATGAATGCGTCCGCTTTCTCGGCACCCCCCTTGATCGTAAAAGACAGCACGGCACCGAAACCATTTTTGAGGTATTTCTGTGCGCTGGCATGGTTGGGGTCACTTTTCAACCCGGGGTATTTCACCTTTTCCACCTGCGGGTGCTGCTCAAGCCACTTGGCCACCTCCAGTGTGTTGTCTACGTGGCGCTGCACGCGGAGCGAAAGCGTTTCCAGCCCTTGCAGTAACAGGAACGAATTGAATGGCGAGAGGGCCGGTCCGAAATCGCGCAGCCCTTCTACCCGCGCCCTGATGGCAAACTGGATATTGCCCAGCGGGCTATTCACGCCGAAAACATCGCTGAATACGAGTCCGTGGTAACCTTCCGACGGTTCACTGAACTGCTTGAATTTACCATTGCCCCAATTGTAATTGCCACCGTCTATGATGATGCCGGCGATGCTGTTACCATGGCCGCCAATCCATTTGGTCGCGGCAGCGACCACGACGTGTGCTCCGTGTTCCAATGGCTTGAACAGGTAGCCGCCGCATCCGAAGGTGTTGTCGACGATGAGGGGGAGGTCGTATTTTTTGGCGATCGCTGCGATGCGGTCGAAATCGGGGATGCTGAAGCTAGGGTTACCGATGGTTTCCACATAGATGGCCTTCGTCTTGTCGTCGATAGCTGCTTCGATATTTTCGGGGGTTTCGTTTTTCGCGAACCTCGCCTCAATGCCGAGCCGCTTGAACGATACCTTGAACTGGTTGTACGTACCGCCATACAGACTCGATCCGGTAACGAAATTGTCGCCACTTTCCAAGATGTTGGTCAATGCGATGAATTGCGCAGACTGCCCCGAAGCGACCGCCAGCCCGGCTACACCACCCTCAAGCGCCGCCATCCGCTTCTCGAAGACATCCGTTGTAGGGTTCATGATCCGGGTATAGATGTTGCCGAATTCCTTGAGCGCAAAAAGGTTTGCACCGTGTTCCGCACTGTTGAAAACGAACGAGGTGGTTTGATAGATCGGTACTGCGCGCGAGCCTGTGGTGGGGTCGGCTTCTTGCCCGGCGTGGACTTGCAGTGTTTCAAATTTCAGATTTTCATTAGCCATGATTCGATTATTTAATATACTTAATTTTTATGATAGATCAACGTGTTATGCGCAATCGGCTATGCCCTGCCCGGCTGCTTGTCCGTATTGCCACAGACCACAACCGACGGCAGTGCGGGTATCGGGATCAACAACGGCCAGTGCACCGCGTTGTCCCGCGACGCATTCGGGACAGCATGGCAACCGCATGCCGGGTGATACCTTCAACGGGTATGCCGGTCTGTCGGATAAGGATATTGGTTTCTGGATGCGTATTCATCGTCTTATCATTTATATGCTCCCGATCCATATCGATCGGGACAGGAATTGGCACCTTATCCACCGATTGCGGATGGTTGCCAGTGGGTCATCGAGCCAGTCTCTCGCCACTTCTTTATAAACCAAGACCCTGTTTGAAGAGGGGTTGATTTGTGCGTGTTTACACGCAACGGATGCAAATATAGGCCGAGCGGTCGGTTTGTGCAAATTTTTTGATAAAAAGCTCCCTGCGCCCGCTTGTAAATGAAAAAGCACCAAGCGCACCCCCGGCAGGGAGATTGTGCTTGGTGCGGTTTGCGTTTAAGGACCGTCGGTAGGGCGCGGACTTACCTAACGAACAGGAGTTCACGCAGTTTGGGTAACGGCCACTGGCGGTCATCCACGATCTGCTCCAGCTTGTTGAGGTGGTAACGGATTTTATCGAAATATGGTTTCACCTTTTCGTCGTATGCAATCGCTTTCTCGCGGGTGTCTTCGAGTACGTTTGCCTTTTTACGTTCCTGCCGCATCGCTTCGGCATCGACCAAAATGGTGTTGATGTGGTTCGAGATGCGTTCCACCAAGTTGGCCTGGGATCCGTAGGCATCGCCCGCCAATCCTAGGTCCTTTAGGCCCTTTATATTTGTTATGAGGGTGTTTTGGTAGGTGAATGCCGCCGGTGCGATGATGCTGGTTACTATTTCGCCGATGACCCGGGCCTCGATCTGGATCTTCTTGAAGTAATTTTCCAGCAGGATATCATGGCGGGCTTCACTTTCGCGGTGACTGAATATAGCCAGCTTTTCGAACATCGCTATGGACTTTTCGTTGATGTACACGTCCAGCGCTTTCGGCGTAGTTTTAATGTTCGAGAGTCCACGCTTGTGGGCTTCCTCTTCCCATTCTTGGCTATAGCCGTTGCCTTCAAATCGAATGGCTTTCGATTCTTTGATGTATTTGCGGACCACATTGAGCAGCGCGAGGTCTTTTTTCGTGCCTTTTTTGATCTGCTTGTCTACCTCGGCCTTGAAATCGATGAGTTGGTTGGCCACAATGGCGCTGAGTACGGTCATCGGACTGGCGCTGTTCGACGCCGATCCCACAGCCCGGAATTCGAATTTGTTGCCGGTGAATGCAAACGGTGACGTCCGGTTACGGTCCGTGTTGTCGAGCGTCAGTTGCGGTATTTTCGGAATGCCGTGCCATAGCAATGCTTCGTTTTTTACCTTTTTGGCTACCCTTGCCGTCTCCACCTCGTCAAGTACGGCGTTGAGCTGGCTCCCCAGGAAAATGGAAATGATGGCTGGCGGAGCTTCATTGGCGCCCAAGCGGTGGTCATTGCCGGCACTGGCAATCGATGCGCGCATCAGGTCGGCATGGTCGTGCACCGCTTTGATAACATTGGTGAAAAATGTCAGGAACATCAAATTGTTCTTCGGCGTTTTTCCCGGAGAAAGTAAATTCACACCGGTGTTGGTGATCATCGACCAGTTGTTGTGCTTGCCAGAGCCGTTGATGTCTGCATAGGGCTTCTCGTGGATGAGCACCTTGAACTTGTGGCGTAGCGCAACCTGCTCCATTAGGTTTAGCAATAGTTGGTTGTGGTCTATGGCCAAGTTGATTTCCTCAAACATCGGTGCACACTCAAATTGGGAGGGTGCCACTTCGTTATGGCGTGTCTTCAATGGGATGCCCAGTTTGAGGGCCTCCTGTTCGATGTCGACCATGAAGGCCAGTACCCGTTCGGGGATGGCGCCGAAATAATGATCTTCCAATTGTTGGCCCTTAGCCGACATGTGGCCGAATAAGGTGCGGCCGGTAAGCTGCAGGTCGGGCCTGGCATTGAACAAAGCCAGGTCCACCAGGAAATATTCCTGCTCGATACCCAGGGAAGCGGTTACCTTGGTGATGGATTTATCGAAGAAATTGGCGACGTCTACGGCTGCTTTGTCGAGGGCGTTGATGGCCTTCAGTAAGGGCGCCTTGTAGTCCAATGCCTCGCCTGTGTACGAAACAAAGATAGTGGGGATGCAAAGCGTTTTGCTGCCGCCGGTTTCATAAATAAAGGCCGGGGATGAGGGGTCCCACCCGGTGTAGCCCCGTGCTTCAAACGTGTTTCGAATACCGCCGCTAGGGAAGCTGGACGCATCGGGTTCTTGTTGTACCAATGCGCTAGCGGTGAACTTGTCGATGGCCGAACCATCCGGCAGCGGCTCGAAGAATGCATCGTGTTTCTCGGCGGTGGCACCCGTGAGAGGCTGGAACCAGTGGGTGTAGTGGGTTACGCCGTTACTGATTGCCCAGCTTTTCATGGCTTGCGAGATGTGCTCAGCAAGGTCGAGGGTAATGGGTTTTCCCGTGTCAACGGTATCTACCAGTTCTTCGTAGGCATTCTTGGGAAGGTATTCCTTCATTTTTGCCGTTGTGAACACGTTTTTTCCGAAAAACAGGGAAGGTTTGGTCGTTTCGTGGGTATCAACCCTGTTTAATCGCGATACTGCGGTCTCCACCGCTTTGAATCTTAAGCCTGACATTTAATTTCTATTAGTTTTACCTGTATGTTGCGTTGTTTCTTTATTTTCGGCTCAATATTCGATAAAAAAAATGATATTTCATTGATTTTTTTGATTAATCTTCAATTAAAATGGAAAATAAATGAAAATTAATACTTGTTTGCGGTGTTTCGTCTGTGTTTTTCGAAAAGTTGGTGTAATGCGGCAAGCCAGAAGGCTAGACGGAGCGTGCCGATCCTAGGGTTCTGTGCCAAACCCCCAGTCAATACCTTTGAGCGTGGCCGGTACCCCATGGTCAATCCATGGTGCGGCGGGTTTGCCTTTCAAGAAATGGTCAAAAAACTCCAGTTCTCGCCGTTGGATGTCTTTCCGGTTCTGGCGGTGGACGAGATTGTGCGCTTCGCCGTTGTAGTTCAACAGCCAAACGGGCTTTTGCAGCCGGCGGAGCGCTGTGAACATTTCGATGCCTTGGTACCAGGGCACGGCGCCATCCTCGTCGTTATGCATGATGACAACCGGCGTCGTCACATTGGGTAGGTGGAACAAGGGGGAGTTTTCGATATATAATTCGGGTTTCTCCCAGAGTGTGGCCCCGATGCGGCTTTGGGTCCGCTCATACTGGAATTGCCGGTTCATCCCACTTTGCCAGCGGATGCCGCCGTAGGCGGAGGTCATGTTTACCACGGGAGCGCCCGCCCAGGCTGCGGCATACATATCGGTCCGTGTAATCAGGTGCGCCACTTGGTACCCACCCCAACTTTGGCCTTGGATACCCATCTTGCTGCCGTCTACCCATGGTTGTTCTTTCAACGCTTCCATGCCGGAGTTTACATATTCTTCGGCGGACCGGCCGGGATGTCCGATTTCATAATGGATGTCGGGCGCAAACACGACATAGCCATTGCTTACGAAAAAGCTGATGTTTAGTCGCGATGGCGTAGGCGTGGGCGGCACATAGCTGTATAGCCCGTCGGATAATTCCTCGTAGAAATAGGCGATGACGGGATATTTTTTTGCCGGATTGAAATCTTCAGGTTTGTAAAGGATCCCTTCGGCGTCGTGGCCATTGGGCGTCGTCCACCGTACCAGCTCGGCGGTACCCCAATTGTACTGCTGCTGTTGGGGGTTGATGCTGCTCAGTTTGGTCTCCGTCACGAAATCTGTGGATACGTAGACATCTGGCGATGAAGCGTAATTCTCTTTGGTATAGATATAGGTGTCGGCATCCGCTGCACGCGCTACCTGTCGATAACGGTAAGGGCCAACGACCATTTCCTTGGGGTCCCGGCTTTTGTCGCCGTTGGTCCGGAACCAGCCGGTTTCTTTGGTGATGTGGTTGAAGGCCGATAAAATGAGCGGTCGTTTGGTATCGATTACGTCCGTGGCGCGCCGTTGCCGATACCTGGCCATGCGGTCTTCTTCCACAGCTTTATACCGGAAGGTGATTTCGCTGCTCCGTCCTGCGCCGTTCGTTACGATGCGCCGTTCGGATCCATCCGGATGGAAGGCCCAGATATCGTATTTGTCGTTGATGAAGATTTCCCCCTCGCCTTCGCTCCAGCCGGCGATGCCGTAATCGTCCGGGTCATCGGGTACGTCATTGTCTTCATCCGCAAAGCTTACGGGTAGGTCTGCGTTTAGTTGTACGGTCTGATCAGCGAGGATGTCATGGCTGTACCAATTGCCATCGGTCCGGTCGAACCAAACGACATAATTCCCTCCGGGCGACATGGCGATATGGCCGCGGATTTCCCCGGCGACTTTCTTCCGGCTACCGTCTATGGTAGAGACCACATAAATGTCCAGGAATGCGCCCGTTCGCCACTGCGTCTCTATGCGGCGGCCCACATCGGTGGTGGCCAATACATAGGTGTTGTCGGCGCCATCGGTAAGCCGCGTGTATGGAAGCTGTTCGTCGGCCAAAGGAATCACTTTGCGCCCCTGTTTGGGGTATGTGACGGCCAGATAGCTCCGGTCCTGTTCCCGGCGGAGGTTTACCAACTGCTGTGTCTGCAGGTAATCATCTTTCCAGTGCCAGATATCCACGTTGGCGTGTTCGAATTCGACCAGCGTGGTGTCTTTTACGCGGGGGATGGGGGCAATGCCAAAGAAAAGCTTCTCACCGTTTTTACTGAACCGGACGTCTCCTTCTCCGCTCACATACCATCCTTGCGGCATACCGTTGGTGTTACGGGTGGCGATCATGATGGCGCTGTCTTGGCCGGGTGCATAGTAATAAAGGTCAAACGCTTTCTGAAGTGACTTTTCGGGGCTTTTATCCGCCGTAAAGGCCAGTTGTACGGAGGCGTCATCAAAGGTGATGTTTTTATAGGTGCCTTTTCCGCTACTGATGTGCCGGGGTTGGCGTGTGGCGAAATCGTAATAATATAAACCCGCATCGGCACCGATGCTGTCCTTTTCCTCGGCTTTTACGACATAGGTGAGTACCTTCCCATCGAAACTGAATGCGTAGTCTTCCACGCGGTCGATGGTTGTATCCGCACCACTGGGCAGGTGCCTGATGTGCAATGCCGGTTGGGATTTCTTGCTGCTTGCCTTCTTTGCCACCGCACTGTCGGCCGCTGTGCTGTCTTTCGGTGCCAGGAGGCGCTCGGTGAGGTAGGCGATGTATTCGCCCGGTTGCTCGGGCATTTTATACGACTTTACAAAAGGTATCTTTTGCAATGCGGCAGTTTCCAGGGTAAATATGGCCAACGAGTCTTTGGGCATTTCCTCTGCTTTTTTCTTTTTTATCTTGGCCTGCCTCGTCTCTTCATAAAGCGGTTTGATATGGGCTATGATGTATTTGCCATCGGCAGAGAAACGCGCGTCGGCGGCCCGCTCAATACGGCCGACAGGCTGGCTGTGCGGACTCGTGACCACTAGCCGGCCGTCGCCCGCCTGGGGGTTGACGATATAATAGATAAAGCGCCCGTCATCGGAGATGACAGACGAACTGATGGCTTCCCAACCATCGTACACGTCGTGGTTTAACGGCTTCTTCTGTGCCCAAGTGGTCTTTACGCAAACAAGTAACAGAAACGCGAAAAGTTGTGGCGTGGTGATTATCGTATGGAACTTCATGGTGCAATATAACGGATGCAATATTGGAATAAAAATGGTGATCGGCCGGGGCTGTCATATTTTTTTTACAGTAACCGGTCCCGCATTTTCATGCGTAAAACGGGTCTGCAGTGTAACAACGGGGCCGGGCAACCGTCAAAACTACGCATTTTTGGTCTATTTGGCACATGGCTTCTTGTATACGGGGGCAACTTTAGCTAAGTTTACGGAAATATGGATTGGAGAAAAGGATAAATGGCTACGATATTAAGCGTGGAAGGCGTCGGTAAGACCTATCCCAGTGCGGGTAAGCCGCTCGCCGTGCTGCAACAGATCGATTTTGAAGTGGAAACGGCATCCACCGTGGCCATTGTGGGGCCGTCCGGCAGCGGTAAAACCACCCTGCTGGGCCTTTGTGCCGGGCTAGACCGTGCTAGTACAGGAAGTATCGTGTTGAACGGTGTGCTGTTGGATATGCTTAGTGAAGACGAACGGGCCAGGGTGCGCAACCAGTATGTCGGCTTCGTATTCCAGAATTTCCAATTGCTGCCTACCTTGACGGCATTGGAGAATGTAATGGTGCCCCTCGAACTCCGCGGAGCGCCCAACAGTCGGCGGGTGGCACTCGAATTATTGGACAAGGTGGGACTGGCCGACCGCGGCCACCATTATCCGCTGCAGCTATCGGGCGGCGAACAACAACGGGTTTCTATCGCGCGTGCTTTTTCGAATGCACCGCGGATCCTTTTTGCCGACGAGCCGACCGGTAACCTCGATGCCGAAACGAGCGAAAACGTTGAGAAGCTATTGTTCGACCTCAACCATGATGCGGGTACAACGCTGGTATTGGTCACCCACGATTTGGAACTGGCGTCAAAGACCCAGCGGATTATCCGCATGAAAGGGGGGCGGGTGATATCGGATGCAGCAGTAGACCATACCCTATGAGGACTCCCCATCGCCAAAAGATTGCCTTCGGCTGGATTCTCCGAATGGCGTGGCGCGACAGCCGGCGGAACCGGTCGCGGCTGTTTCTTTTTATATCATCCATCATCATCGGCATCGCCGCTTTGGTGGCCATCTTTTCGTTTGGGGATAACCTCGCCAAGGATATCGACAGGCAGGCAGCCAGTCTGGTAGGGGCCGACTTGGTCATCCACAGCAACCGCGAGCTGTCTGACGGGGGGCAAGCGATCGTGGATACGGTACGGCAGGTGAGCACCGATTTTTCAGCGGAACAGCGTTTCGCGTCGATGGTACTATTTGCCCATAATGGCGGTACCCGCCTCGTCGAAGTACGCGCACTGGATGGTGCGTTTCCGTATTATGGGAAACTGGAGACCGTACCCGAAGAGGCCGGGACCTCGTTCAGGGCACATCGGCAGGCGCTGGTTGATAAAACATTGATGCTCCAGTTCGGCGCCGAGGTGGGCGACTCCATAAAAGTGGGGGCCGTGATGTTTGAAATTGCCGGCCGCCTGGAGCAGGCACCGGGGCAGAGCGGACTCTCCACTACCGTAGCACCGGCAGTCTTTATTCCCATGGAGTACCTGGCGGCCACGGGGTTGAACCAGAAGGGCAGCCGTATCAATTACAACTACTATTTCCGGCTGGAGGAAGGGACCGATGCCGATGCGCTCGCCGAAGGGCTTGATTCGCTGCTGGAAATACAGCGGATGGGGTACGATACCATTGCCTCGCGCAAGCGGGACACCGGAAGATCATTCGCCGATTTGAATAAATTCCTATCGTTGGTAGGCTTCGTGGCGCTGCTGCTGGGATGCATCGGGGTATCGAGCGCCATACATATCTATATCAAAGAAAAGCTCAACAGCATTGCGATACTGCGCTGCTTGGGGGCGAGTTCGCGTCAGGCCTTTTTGATATTCCTCATACAGGTGTTGGGCGTGGGCTTGCTCGGTTCGGTCATCGGTGCATTGTTGGGTACGTTGGTACAACAGCTGTTACCCTGGGTACTCCGCGACCTCGTTCCGGTAGCCATCAGCAGCGATATCTCGTGGTGGGCCATTGCCCAAGGGATCGGGTTGGGCGTGTGCATATCGGCATTATTTGCATTGTTGCCGCTTATCGGTATCCGCAATATCGCTCCGTTGAACACGCTGAGGCTGTCGCTGGATGCACCGGGGCCGGTGCGGGACCGCTGGAGTTGGTTGATATACGGCCTTATCGGGCTATTTGTATTCGGCTATGCTTATTTACAATTGGATGGCGTTTGGCAGACCCTGGCATTTACCATGGGGGTTGTCGTATCGTTTCTGGTGCTATATGCCGCCGCACGCCTACTGGTGTGGCTGGTTAGGCGTTTTTTTCCGTCGTCATGGGGATATCTTTGGCGACAGGGCCTGTCCAACCTGTTCCGCCCAAACAACCAAACGGTCATCTTGATCATCGCCATCGGGCTGGGTACCGCATTTATTGCCACCCTGTTCGCCGTCCAAGGAATGTTGATGACCCGTGTATCCCTGTCATCGAGCGAGAACCAACCGAATATGGTGCTGTTTGACATCCAGCCCTCGCAGAAAGCGGCAGTGGCCGATTTGGTCGCTGCGCAAGGGCTGCCTGTATTGGATGAAGTACCCATCGTGACGGTGCAGTTGGAAGCGATCAATGGCATTACTGCCGAAGATGCCCGGCGCGACAGTACCATCGAAGTATCCCGCCGGGCGCTGGGCGGCGAGCTGCGGTCTACCTACCGGTCGGAACTCAGCGATTCGGAAAAGATTGCCGATGGCGAATGGGTTGGCGAAACCGCCGCGGGCGACACTGCCCGGGTATCGCTTGAGGAGGGGTATGCCCGCCGTATCCGGGTAGACATTGGCGATACCCTGTTGTTCAACGTCCAGGGTGTCCGTATACCCACCATCATCGGTAGCCTAAGGGAGGTGGATTGGAACCGGGTGCAGACCAATTTCCGGCTGATATTCCCGAAGGGAGTGATCGATGATGCGCCGCAGTTCCATGTACTGATGACCCGCGTGCCGGACGAAGCGACCTCCGCCCGTATGCAGCAGGCGGTCGTTACACAATTCCCGAATGTATCGATCATCGATCTGGGACTGATCTTGTCGGTGTTGGATGCCATCCTCGATAAGATCGGATTCGTGATCCGGTTCATGGCCGGTTTCGGTATCCTGACCGGTTTTGTTGTATTGATTGCCTCTGTAATGATCAGTAAATACCAGCGGATAAAGGAGAGTGTGTTGTTGCGTACGATGGGGGCGACGCGGAACCAGATTTTGACCATTACCACACTGGAGTACTTTTTCCTTGGCGCCATAGCCTCATTAACCGGCGTGTTGCTGGCACTCGGTGGCAGTTGGGCATTGGCCGTATTCAGTTTCGAGATACCGTTTACGCCCGATATCGCCGCCATGCTTCTGTTGGTATTGGTCGTTGCGTTATTGACCGTGCTGATTGGACTGGCCAACAGCCGGGGGATCACCCAAAGGCCGCCGTTGGAGATTCTACGGAAAGCATAGGTTGCCAACTTTTTTCTACGGTCAATAGGCCGTTGCCGCCTATGGCTTAGCCGCCAAGATGGCGTTCAAAATGGAGACCCCCACGCTATCAACGGGTTCGGCGGTATTCGATAAGACCACGATCGCTATCTTCCTGTCTGGCGAAAAGGCCATATAGCTACTGCTTCCGAATGTGCCTCCATTATGCCAATAAATGAGTTCGTCGCCCATCAGGTTCATATGCCATGCCAGGCCAATGTCGGTATCGGGCGGATTGAAGTACGTGAATTGGCGGGTACGGGCCAGGGAATGTTCCAGATCGCTTTCGGGCATTTTGAAATGGGCCTTTGCGTAGGTGAGCAGATCTTTTACGGATGATTTCAGTGACCCATGGGCCGTAAAGGCGTCGAATGTCCACAAAGGGGTTTCCTGGCCATCTTTGTTATATACTTTGGCCACATATTGCGAATCCGGATCGGGGAACTCCGTGGTGTTTTTCAAATCGAGCGGTTGGCAGATGATTTCCTGTACCATCTCATTGTACGGCTTGCCATACACGGTAGAAAGAATGTCGCCCAACAGGCCATAACCCAGGTTACTGTATATATAGATGGAGTCGGGCGGCGTGCTTGCTTTGTACGATGTCAAGAAACCGTACAAATCCGCTTGGGTGTAATCTTTATAGGGATCGAGCGGATGGGCCGCAGCGGTTGCATCGATATTTGCCGGCATGCGCGGTAATCCCGATGTATGGTTGGCGAGCTGTTT
The DNA here is from genome assembly GCF_053550995.1 of Parapedobacter sp. Taxonomy (NCBI): domain Bacteria; kingdom Pseudomonadati; phylum Bacteroidota; class Sphingobacteriia; order Sphingobacteriales; family Sphingobacteriaceae; genus Parapedobacter; species Parapedobacter sp. The sequence continues at coordinate 12,825 of NZ_JBMQOC010000006.1, read as the reverse complement.
CAGCGTGATGCGCTGCAGATCGGGGTTTGCAGCAACTGAATCGGGAAGGTAATTGGTAATCGGATCCTCTACGTTGAGCTGTTGGGTCTGCGCCAAGTAAGCGAGCAACGTGGCCGTAAAGGTCTTGCTGATCGAGCCGATTTCAAATAAGGTGTTTTCATCCGGCAATTGTTTGTTGCCACTTTCGGTTTCGCCGTAATAGTAGCTGCTGGTTTTGCCGTCGTAGGCCACGCCGATAGCCAGTGCGTGGGTATGCCCCTTTCGGCTGTAGGCCAAGGCAATGGAATCGATATAAAAGTCGAGTTTAGACGTGGCGGAACCACGGGCGGCGGGCACTTCCGTCTTTTCCGGCACCGGACTGCCGGCATAGGGTTGGAAGAGGAACGTTTCGATCCGGTTCAGGCTGTCCAATGCCAACACCACCTGCAACGGTGTGCTTAGGAAGTTAAGTTTGTAGGTGCCTGTTCCCTTTTCGTAGCGCTCCAATTCGGCCGATTGTATCTGGCCCAAAGGGTATAATTGTTGGGCCATTACTGTCTGAAACGCCTGTAAAGAAAGCGACTGCTTGAACCGTGGGCCGGCAAGCGCATAAATGGAATCGGTCTCCTGCAAGTTGAAATGGTATTCGATTTTATTGAAAACCGCCTGGTTGATTTGCTCGGCGCGGCTTTTCTCTTGCGTAAAGGCAGGGAATACAGGCAGCAGCAACATGATGCAGATGATCCTGTTTATGGTTTCAAACATGACGCAAAATTACGTGAAACCTATTTACATTCCTAATCTTTGTTTGAGGCGTGTGTAACCACTTTTGCTGACGCTTACTTGATTCCCGTTGGCCAATATGGCGACATAGCTGTCTTTCTCGTGGGGTTCCAAGCGGGCGATATGGTCTATTTTGACGATGAACGAGCGGTGTACACGCACAAACTGCGCTGGGTCGAGCTGCTCTTCAAACGATGCCATCGTTTTGTTTTTCATGAAAATGCCTTCATCGGTATGGATTTTCACGTAATCGTCGTCGGCCTCAAGGAAAATGATGGAGCCGATAGGGATGATTTTGATTTTTGTTCCGGTTTTGACTACAATTCGCTCCAGCTTACCCTCCATTTGGTGCATTTTATCCAGCAGGTTACGGGTGTTTTTCTTCCCATCTTCCAAGTATGGGGTATCGAGGAATTTGGCCATGGCACGGTCGAACCGCGTTTTGGCTATGGGTTTGAGTAGGTAGTCGACTGCGTGGCGCTCGAAGGCTTGGATCGCATATTCATCGAAAGCGGTGGTGAAAATCACGGCAGGCTGGTTGTCGATGATTTCCAGCATCTCGAAGCCATTGATTTTAGGCATCTGGATGTCGAGGAAGATGAGGTCTGGCTGATGCTGCATAATGGCCTTCGCACCTTCAAATCCGTCGCCACACTCGGCAACCACGGTTACTTGGGGGTACCCCTCAAGGTACTCAGCAACCATGCTCCGCGCCAAAGGTTCGTCGTCTATCAATACCGCCTTAATCATCGTTGTGGAATCTTGATTATGCTGGTAAAGATATGTGATGTTGCTTTAGTTTCCAACAGATCCGTGCGCCCGAACAGTAAAAAAAGACGACGCTGTATGCCACGGAGCCCGAATCCTGTGCCCCGGCGGGGCTTATTGCTTTGGCTGTCGTAGGGGTTTTCTATCTGTATTTCCAGTAAGTGGTCGGTACAGGTACAGGCCACGCTGATGGTTACTTTTTCCGTCGTGTCATAAAGGCCGTATTTGATGGCGTTTTCGACCAAGGGCTGCATGATCATGGCAGGGAGCGTCATGCCCAGGCACTCTTCGTCGAAATTGACCTGCGTTTCCAGCCGGTGGCCAAATCGGACTTTTTCGATTTCGAGGTACAACTGGAGGTGTTCCAACTCGTCTTTGAGGGCGATGAGTTGCTGGTCGTCCTTACGGAGGGTGCCCCGGAGGAAGTCGGACAGTTGGAAGGTCATGTTCCGGGCCTCATCCGGTTTCCGCCCGATAAGGGCGATGATGGAATTGAGGCTGTTGAAGAGAAAGTGGGGTTGCAACTGTTGCCGGAGATTATACAGTTCCGCCTCGCGGGCCAACCGCTCGGCATCGGCCTTCCGTTGTTCGTTTTCCTTATACTCCTGTTGGATGTTCCAGAGGATGTTGATGATGGCCATCCAGGCGATAAGCAACGCATTGATGAAAAAGCGCAGGGGCAGGGAGACGTCGATGCGGTCGCGGTAGCCTTCATTCTGGATGATATACTGGAGGATCCATCGATCCACGGATACACTGATCGCGGCCAGCACCAATCCCCAGATCACGATATAGAAGTAGCCCTTTCGCTGCGGGAGGTAATGGGTTAGTGCGCTCGCGATGACATAACAGCATAGCGTGATGACCGTCGCGCTAACCAGGCTGTCGTTCAATGCCAGGTTGAAATCGACATCAAACCACCACAGCAAAGCGGTTTGGATAAGCGCATAGGCCATCCAGATGACGAAGCAGCTGATGTTGATGAGACGTTGCTTAGATGAAGTGTATGTTGCGGCACTCACCCGGTTAGATGTTTTTTATGGTAATTCCCCCAAACAGGGAGGTTCCTTTGATATAGACCACTTTCTGGTCGTCGTGGGGCGTTCCTTGCGAGAAACGCCGATCGTCTACTTCGCCGAATACCGATACGACCTCGGATTGGATTTTCCAATGAGCCGGAACAATGATCTTGGTGCCGGCAAACAGTTGGAACACATCGATAACGATGGGCTGTTGGATATCCGCTTGGATGAGGTTCACATCGGTGCCCCCGCACACATTGACGATCTCGCCACCCTGGAATCGTTTGGAAATAACGATCTTTTTGACATCGCTGAATACAGCGGTCGATTTCAGGTAATCTTCGTTGGTGAGGCCGCTTGGCTCGTCACCGGCATCCGTTTCGCCAAATGGGCGGTTTTCATCGAAGTTTCCGGTTTCGTCAAAAGCGGTAGCCCCGCTATTTGCAGGGCTATCCGGTTGATCTTTTACACGCTTGTCCCATTCATAGTCGCCATACCGTGCACGGTAGCGCTGGCGCCTACCCGGTCGCGGCCCATACGGTCCGCCCCTGCGCTTGCCCGTGAGCAGCCATAGGCCGATGCCGATGATGACCGCCGGCCATATAAACGCGCCGATGTCGAAATCGGTGATGTTCCTCAACAAAAAGAACGCTCCCAATCCCATTAAGATATACGATGCCGGGTTACGGAAGTTCGAGTTGCCTCCAATGATCAGGCCAATAGCAACCAATACCATGGGCCACATATTATCCCAATTGAATATCCAATCGGGGAAAAGCCAATCGAGTCCCAGTCGTCCAGCGAGCAGTATCGCACCGATACTGATAATGATGATGCCTGCCCACACACGACCTGTGCTGGGATGCTGTTTTGCTGGTTGGCGTTGTTCGTTCATTATCTTGTTGTTTGTAAAGTTATTTCCTTAAAATCCTTATCAACTACGATGTTGATGGAACCAAAGGTATAGGGAATAAATACGTTCTGCAATAGTCATTAGGCCACACCAGCTGTTTTCTCGGTAAACGGCCGTTTTATTCCGGTAAAATAGGGACCGGTAGCGTATGGATGAAGCCTGCCCTGTCAGCGCCTCGGCGCAAAGGCGATGAAATGCAGGCTCCATGAGGCCGTTATGAATAAATTATTCGAGTGAATTACTTGTATTAATCGACTAAATTACTTTATATTTATCCCGATTCTGAGAATGCAAAAAATAAATAAGCTTAACAATGGGAGATTTTGACAACAAAGAGCGTGAAGAGGTTTTTTCAAAAAAGGTAAGGGCTGGTAAGCGCACTTATTTTTTCGATGTAAAGGCAACCCGGTCTAACGACTATTACGTTACCATCACAGAGAGCAAGAAACGGTTTGAAGACGGTGTGTTCATCAAGCATAAGATTTTCTTGTACAAGGAAGACTTCGAGAAATTTGCGGAGGGGCTCAGCGACGTGGTCGAATATATCAAATCCCACCAAGAAGTGGTCGAGAAGCGGTACGAGCCGGGCTTTGAAGGCAATGGGGTAGAGGTAGCTGATAACGCGGGATCAAAAGACGATTATTCGTTTTAGGTTGACAATAGCCATGTGTTAATCATAAACCAAGCCTTGCTCATCGTGAGGCTTTTTTTGTACATGCATATATGGAATGGAAAGGTAAGAGAAGAAGCACCAATGTGGAAGACAGACGAGGGATGTCATCCGGTGGCAAACTTGCGCTGGGCGGCGTAGGGGGCGTTGTGGTTTTAATCATCGGCCTCTTGATGGGGGGCGATCCGGGAGCGTTGTTGCAGCAAATGCAGACCACGGGTATGCAGCAGGCGGATGGACCGGTGGAAATCAGTGCAGCGGAAAAGGAATTGACCGAGATGGTGGAGGTTGTTTTCGCCAGCACGGAGGATGTGTGGGGGGCTATTTTCGCGAATGCGGGCAGTACATACCAGCCAAGCACCATGGTGTTTTACCGCGACCAGACGCCCACGGATGGCTGTGGGATGGGCGCTTCGGCCTATGGCCCCTTTTATTGCCCGGCCGACAAAAAAGTGTATATCGATTTGAGTTTCAACGACCAGTTACGTAATCAGTTTGGTGCCACGGGCGATTTTGCCATGGCCTATGTGGTGGCTCATGAGGTGGGGCACCATATCCAAAACCTATTGGGTACGATGGATAAAACCGCCAAATTGCGGTCGCAGTTGAGCGAGCGGGAATACAATAAGGTAAGCGTAATGACCGAACTGCAAGCGGATTTCTATGCCGGTGTGTGGGCACACCATGCGAATCGGTCTTCGGAGCTGCGTCTCGACCTGCCGGATATCCTCGAAGGCATGAAAGCGGCCGAGGCCGTGGGTGACGACCGGTTGCAGCAGCAGAGCCAAGGGCATGTGGTGCCGGAGGCATTTACGCACGGCACGGCCGAGCAGCGTGCTTATTGGTTTAAAAAGGGGTACGATACCGGCGACATCCGGCAGGGCGATACGTTCAGTGACCCCAGCTTGCGTTGACCGGTTATTGCACCAGTAAATTACACCCCCTGATGTCGCTTTGATCGAAGCGGCCCAATACTTCGAAGCTTCCATCACTGTGCTTCCTCCCCAGATCCTGCGTAGCGATGAATGTACACGAGTGGATATTGGCCAAGTCGACCACATTGATGGCACCGGTGCGGTTGATGGGTAGCCTATCGAATGGGTCATTGGTATCCCGTATATGAATTTGCATCCATGGTGGGCAGCGAAAGCGTCCGCCGCCTGTGGAATACGCTTGGGATAACAGCTCGGTCATCCCATATTCCGAATGGATTTCCGCCACATGGAATCCCTGGCATAGTCGCTCGTGCACTTCCTCGCGGATCATTTCCCGTCGTCTGCCTTTCATGCCGCCGGTTTCCATCACCTGCAGCGCCGGGAAATCAATCACATGGTTTTCGACAAAATCAAGTAACGCATAGGTGACACCGATGAGCAGCGTGGGCGTGGCGGTGGCCTTCAGCTCCCGCAGGGAATCGTATAACTCGTCGTGATTGTATAGGAAGTATCCACTCTGCGGGTACTGGCTCTGGCGGATGAGATCGTCTACCATATAAATAAGCGAAGACCCTTCACGCTCGGAATAGGAGGGCAGCAGCGCCAAAATAGCCATATCGGCCGGGTTTCCGTAAAATTGGTTGAACGCGGTACGGAAGCTATACTCATAAACCGCGGCGTCTACTACGTAATGCTTGCTCTGCGCGGTGCCGGTGGTACCCGAACTGGTAAACACCTGCTGCGGAGGCTCGGCACCGGTGATGATCCGATGGTTTTTGAAGAAGTCGATGGGTAGGCAGGGGATGGCTTCGGGCCGCTGTATGGTTTCGGGGTCTACCTGGATGAGCGACAAGTACTTCCGGTAAACCGCGCAATGTATGGCCTGGTGACGAAATATCCCCATGCATACGTCGTCAAATGCTTGGCGTGTCTTTATGGAGAAGATTTCCTTATTCATCCCCGCAAAGGTAGTGTTTTAAGGGTATACAGAAAGGACGGGATTGGCAAGACCATGTTTTCCAGGTTTCCTGAAAAATCATCGGAAGACTTTTAAATTCATGTCGGTAATTGGGGGACAATTCAAGTTGTCGTGATTTTGTAAAACTGAAAGAGGTTTTTTTGATGCATATTACGTTGTTACATTGCTTTAAACTTTATACCTTTGGGTAGAAGCCGTGTCGTTATGGACAATAGGTATAATCCCGAACATTGGAAAATGGGGTTCTTTTACGTAAACCCCAAAGACCCGTTACTGGTCGTGCCGAAACTCAATGGCTTGGGTTGGACATTGAACTTCGGTCATAAAGCGCTATGGCGATATATGCTGGTATTGTTGGTGCTTCTGGTGACTTATGTCGCGGTCCGCTATTACGCCGCCTTTTAAAGCATACCTCCGCACACCGAAAGCACCTGCCCATTGATGTAGGCGGATAGGTCCGATGCGAGAAATAGGCACGCATTGGCTACGTCTTCCGTTTCGCCGGCCCGTTTCAGCGGGATGCCCTGTTCCCAACCTTCCACCACTTTCGGATCCAGCACATCGGTCATCTCCGTGCGGATAAAGCCCGGTGCGATGACATTGGTACGGATATTCCGCGAACCCAGTTCCTTGGCTACCGACTTGGAGAAGCCGATGATGCCCGCCTTGGACGCGGCATAGTTCGCCTGACCGGCATTGCCCTGTACGCCAACCACCGAACTCATATTGATGAATACCCCTTTGCGGTTTTTCATCATGATGCGCGATGCAGCTTTGGTAACGTTAAATACCGATTTGAGGTTTACTTCGAGCACATCGTCCCACTGGTCTTCCGTCATGCGAAGCAGCAAGCCGTCTTTGGTGATGCCCGCGTTGTTCACCACGATGTCAAGCGTCCCGAATTCCGATACGATATCATTGACCAGCTGCTCAGCGGCTTCGAATTTGGAAGCATCAGACCGGTAACCCTTTACCTTGGTACCATGGGCCTGCAATTCCTGCTCCAGTGCCTGGCCCTTTTCTACGGAAGAGAGGTAGGTGAATGCCACGTTTGCGCCTTGCTCGGCAAACTTCTCGGCTATGGTGCGGCCGATGCCTTTCGAGGCCCCGGTGACGAGTGCGGTCTTTCCTTCAAGTAGTTTCATCATTGTACGCTGTTTCTATGCTTTCGGATTTAAGATGCAAACTTAGCTAAAATGCACCGTATTCGCGAACACGCCGTCAACAAAGATCGGCAGCGTTTTCCCGTGGGGCTTGGTATCGTCCTGGTGATGATTTATGGTTGCTAAACACTTTTAGCGTTTTCGTTTCCCGATATTTTTACCATATTAGCGGACGATAACATGGTTGTAAAGATATAAATCCTAAAAACAAACACGTACTTCAATGAAACCATTGACCTTATTACTCTCCCTGTTCACACTGGTGGCCACGGCGCAGGAAGTGAGCCGCGTTGAAAACCCCCTCGATTATGTAAATACCCTAATGGGTACCCAATCCGTGCACTTGCTTTCGAACGGCAATACCTATCCGGCCATCGCACGGCCCTGGGGAATGAATTTCTGGTCGCCCCAAACCGGGAAAATGGGCGATGGATGGATGTATACGTATACCGCCGACAAGATCCGTGGGTTCAAACAGACACATCAGCCCTCGCCATGGATGAATGACTACGGCCAGTTTTCCATCATGCCAACCACCGGCAAACGGACGTTCGATCAAGACGACCGCGCCAGCTGGTTTTCGCACAAAGCGGAAATCGCCACGCCGCATTATTATAGCGTATACCTCGCCGACCACGACGTGACTACCGAAATTACCCCTACCGAACGGGCAGCGCGGTTCCGTTTTACGTTTCCAGCGACCGATAGTGCCTTCGTGGTCATCGATGCGTTCGATAAAGGGTCCTATGTCAAGGTCATCCCCGAAGAGAACGCCATCATCGGCTATACCACGCGTAACAGTGGCGGTGTGCCAGACAATTTCAAAAATTACTTTGTAATCGTGTTCGACCAGCCGTTTGCACAGGTAGGCACCTTCGCTGATTCGGCATTGGTAGATGGTCGCCTGGAAATACATGCGGACCACGTGGGCGCTATCGTGGGCTTCCGCATAGCCCATCGTGGCGACCAAGTGCAGGCCAAGGTGGCTTCGTCCTTCATCAGCCACGAACAGGCCAAACTGAACCTTCGTGAAATCGGAAACAAGGATTTCGAAACCATCAAGCAGGAGGGGGCCGACCAATGGAATGCCGAGTTGGGCAAGGTACGTGTGGGTGGTGGTACCATTGATCAGGTACGTACATTCTATTCGTGCCTGTACCGCACCATCCTCTTCCCACGGATGTTTTACGAGTATGACGCCGAGGGCAACGTGATCCACTACAGCCCCTATAACGGCCAGGTGCTTCCGGGTTATATGTTCACCGACACGGGGTTCTGGGATACCTTCCGCGCATTGTTCCCGTTCCTCAACCTGGTCTACCCCGAGGTAAACCAGCAGATGCAGGAAGGGTTGGCCAACACCTACAAGGAAGGCGGCTGGTTGCCCGAATGGGCCAGCCCGGGCTACCGCAGCGTGATGGTGGGTAATAATTCGGCCTCCGTGGTTGCCGATGCCTACATCAAGGGGCTGCGCGGCTATGATATCGAAAAACTATACGAAGGGCTGCTGAAAGGCGCCAATAACCCGGGGCCGCTAACGGCCGTGGGTCGGGCAGGGGCCGAATATTACACCACCCTCGGGTACGTGCCTTACGATGTGGGTATCAATGAGAACGCCGCACGTACACTGGAATATGCCTATGACGACTTTGCCATTTACCAATTGGCCAAGGCTCTGGATCGGCCCGCCGATGAGGTTGCGCTATACCGCGAGCGGAGCTTCAATTATAAGAAGCTGTTCGACAAGGAGACCGGCTTGATGCGTGGAAAAAATAAGGATGGAAGCTTCCAAACACCCTTCAATCCATTCAAATGGGGCGATGCATTCACCGAGGGCAACAGTTGGCACTATTCGTGGTCGGTATTCCAGGATGTGGAGGGGCTGGCGCAACTGATGGGTGGGCACGACGCCTTCGTGACCAAGCTCGACTCGGTGTTCTCCCTGCCGCCGGTGTTCGACCACAGCTACTACGGTTTCACGATCCACGAAATCCGCGAGATGCAGATTGCCAATATGGGGCAATACGCCCACGGCAACCAGCCTATACAGCACATGACCTACCTCTATAACTATGCGGGCGCACCCTGGAAAACGCAGTACTGGGTGCGCGAGACGATGGATCGGATGTACCTACCCACGCCCGATGGTTACTGTGGTGATGAAGACAACGGACAAACCTCGGCCTGGTATGTGTTTTCGGCGTTGGGTTTCTATCCGGTTACGCCGGCTACCGACGAGTATGTGATAGGCGCGCCGCTCTTCAAAGAGGTAACGGTGCAACTACCCAACGGTAAAACGATCGAAATCCATGCGCCCGACAACAGCAAGGAAAACCGTTATATCCAATCCGTGACGCTCGATGGCAAGGATTATGGTAGAAACTACCTCAAGCATGGCGATCTCGTGGATGGGGCGGTATTGGACTTCGACATGGCCGATACACCCAACAAGCGCCGGGGAACCGATGCGGAAGATTTTCCATTTTCGTTGAGCCTGGAAGAATAATAACCGGCTAGCCACTTATTTTAGGTAAGCCCGCCGATAGTTCAGTGGGCTTTTTCCGGTTATAAGCTTGAAATATTTGTGGAAGCCGGCGAAGTTATGGAACCCGGTTTCAAAACATATTTCCTTGACGCTAAGGTTGTTTTCGATAAGGAGTTTGCACGCATGGCCCACCCGTAGCTCGATAAGGAATTGCGAGAATGTTTTGCCGGTACGCGACTTAAAATACCGGCAAAACGCATTGCTGCTCATCCCCGCCACCTCGGCGATTTCGTCCAGTGTGATCCGTTGCCTGAAATGCTGGAGGGCAAAATCGTATATGTCGTTTATGCGGGTGTTTTCGCCCCGCTGGAAGTGTGGTGTGAATCCAACGGACGAAAGGGGTTGGCGTTCGTGGGTATGGGCAATGGTCGTGAGTGCTTCGATAAGCAGGATGATTCGCTTGGCACCGTCGGTTTCCAGTAGTTCAGCGAGTAGTTTTTGTACCTTGGCACGGGCGGTACCGTATACGGAAATGCCTTGCTTGGCCTCACGGAGCAATTGTTTGACGCTCGTATTCTCGGGTAGGTCGAGAAAATCCGCCCCCCAAAAATCGGCATTGAAATGGGCTACACGAACGTCCGCGGGAATGGCGGTGCCTGTATCTAAAGCTGTGTCTAAATAGTTGCTATCGAAACTCCAATAATGCGGAAGATTGGAACCGATCAATATGACGTCGCCCGAAGAGAAATGGTGGATGCTGTCGCCGATAAATTGCGTTCCACTGCCCTTCTCGAAATGGATGAGCTCCACCTCCCGGTGGTAATGCCACTGGTTGTTGGCATAGGGTACCGTATCTCGCCGGACGCTGAAAGACCGTGCAGGGCCGGTGCTTACTTTTAATAATTGAGGTTTCATGCCGCTAAGTCAGTCAAAAAAACACAATAATTAACAATAATAACAAAAACACGGTAATATAACTTAATATATCGTTAAAATGGTAGTAGCTATTCTGTGGGGTGTTTGTTTACTTTGTGTTGTTTAAGAATATGCTGACCGATTAAAGAACACCATATGGCAAAGCGGTATACATCGATTTCGGTGATTTTGATCACCTCTTTATTTTTCCTTTGGGGGCTAGCCAATAATATGACGGATACGTTGTTGGCCGCCTTCAAGAAGATCATGTCTATGACGGACGCGCAGACGTCGTTGATACAAATGGCCTTCTATGGTGCGTATTTCGTATTGGCATTGCCGGCCGCCCTCTACATCCGGCGGTTTTCTTACAAATCGGGAATATTGCTGGGGCTAGGTCTATTCACCCTCGGCGCGCTATTGTTTTACCCGGCAAGCCAAACGATGGTGTATGGCCATTTCTTAGGCGCATTATTTGTGCTGGCGGGGGGGCTCTCTATTTTGGAAACGTCGGCCAATCCATTTATTTTAAGTCTCGGCCCAGCCGAAACAGCCACACGGCGATTAAACCTAGCCCAGTCGTTCAATCCGATCGGTTCGATAACGGGTGTCATATTGAGCAAATACGTCATCCTCTCGGCGCTTCATCAAGCAGGCGATGAAGAACGCCTCCAGATGGACCATTCATCATTAGAACAAATCCAACAGGCGGAACTGTCGGCAGTCATGCAAGCTTACGTTGGACTTGCGGTGGTGCTGCTCGTGGTTTGGATATTGATTAAAATGGTCCGGATGCCACATGATACGGATACCGACCGCGGCGACGTATGGGCCGCATTTGGTCGATTAAGCAGAAACAGGAACTATGTATTCGGTGTCGTCGCCCAGTTTTTCTATGTGGGAGCGCAGATCGGTGTGTGGTCATACACCATCCGTTATGTCATGCAGGAGCTGCAGGTGAATGAAGAGGCGGCATCCAACTACTACATCTTATCATTGGTGCTTTTTATGCTATTCCGCTTTATCACCACGGGTCTGATGAAGTTTATCAGGCCGACGACGCTATTGATGGCCTTGTCAATCGTGGCATTAGGGCTGTGTTTGATCGTATCTTTTGCCGGCGGCCAAACCGGTGTTTTTGCGTTGGTCGCGATTTCGGCGTGTATGAGTCTGATGTTTCCCACTATTTATGGCTTGGCGAGCGAAGGGCTCGTTGAAGATCGGAAAATAGGCGGTTCCGGACTGATCATGGCTATTCTGGGCGGTGCGGTTTTAACGTATTTTCAGGGATTGGTTTCGGACCGTTTCGGAAATATCAACATTTCCTTTTTGGTACCGATGCTGTGTTTCGCGGCCGTTGCGGGCTACGGATTGTTCCGTGAAACTAAAAAGACACTCCATGTGGATGAAGCCTAACCACGGCAGGGTCGAAAGCATCCGGACACCTTTGGTGACCATGAACATAACGAGTAAGGAGGAGGCTATATGAAACGATACGCATTAGCACTAGATCTGCAAAATGATGATCAGCTGATCGCCGAATATGAGCGATTGCATCGAAATGTGGCGCCGGAAATCCAGCAGTCCATCAGATATGCCGGCATTACCCAAATGGAAATTTATCGATTCGCCGACCGGATGTTTATGATCATCGAGGCGGACGATGATTTTTCATTCGCCGAAAAGGCAGCCGCGGATGCGGCAAACCCGGCGGTAAAGGCGTGGGAACAATTGACCTGGAAATTCCAGAAAGCGATACCCGGATCTAATCCGGATGAAAAATGGGTTGTAATGGATAAAATTTTCGAACTTAGCCCCAGTGAATAAACAGATGGATAATAATAGGTCCTTTTTACAGATACATCCCGATGATAATGTGCTGGTTGCCTTGCGCGACCTGCTTCCGGGTACGGAAATTGATTTCCAAGGCGAGCGGTTTACGTTGGTCAGTGGGGTCAAGGCGAAACATAAGTTTACGATTGAGCCTCTTGCCATGGGGGCCGATGTGCGCATGTATGGTGTATTGGTCGGTAAGACCAATACCACACTGGCCAGGGGCGAAACCCTGACCACCCAGAATATCCACCACGCCGCAGAACCATTCGAATTGGGCGAGCGCCGGCTGGAATGGCAGCGACCGGATGTATCGGCTTTTGAGGGCGAAGGATTTCTGGGGTACCACCGCGCCAACGGTACCGTGGGTACGGCAAACT
>NZ_JBMQOC010000005.1:0-6959 GCF_053550995.1 Parapedobacter sp. | reverse complement strand
GTGCTGCAAACAGCATAATCCATAACTTATTCATAATCGCGATAACTCTAAAACATGTAAATGTAAAACCGGAAAACAAAGATACGCTTACCGGCCCTGCTCACCGATTATCCATGAACGCAAAAACCATGCTAGCGGCTAGTACTTTCCAACCATCGTCGCTACCTGGCCAAATCATTTATTGGAATTTTTCACCTCTTGCCAGCATTTCGATGATTTCTTTCATGCGCTTTTCCCTCGTCGCTTGTTTTTTTGCCGTCTGCAGGCGGAACCCGATGGAGAAAAGATTGGTCTTATTGAGGCCCCTAAAAAACGCTTCCGCTTTTTTGTTTTTGCTCAGTTCTTTCAGGAAATCTTCCGGTATAACCATTTTGCTCGGCGAATCGTATGCGTTTTCCCAACGACCGTCCGCTTTTGCTTCTTCGATAGCTTTTAACCCCGAAGGCCGCATTCTCCCAGCATTGATCAATCGCTCGACATGCCCGATATTTACTTTGGACCAAATACTTTTTGCTCTCCGTGGGGTAAATTTTTGCAGCCAGGCCTGTCCGTCATATGCCTTCCTCTGACCATCAATCCAACCGTAGCAAAGCGCTACATCAAGTGCTTCCGCATAGCTGATGGTTTTTTTCCCGGAGTCTTTCTTGAATATTTTAAGCCAAAGCCCATTTGGGTCATGGTGATGTTTTGCCAGCCATGTTTCAAATGCGTTGGCTGTTTGGAATCCCACAATCGGAATAATATTTGATTCAGTCATATCATGGTGCTTTTCCCGCTGTATATTCAATACCATGCTCCGGGTCCAGTACCTTAACCAAATCGCACAAGTGCCAATAGCTGGGGCATTTATCAAGATTCCCCTTCCATTCGTCAACGACGTTAAGGTTCGTCTCCAGGAACAATCGGGGATCGGCGATTTTCATAGTCGCGTTGAACATGGTATTTTCCGGTATAGGATGGTTCGCAAAAAATGTTTTCAATGCTTCGATTGCCATGGGATAAATAAATGCAGATCCTGAATATTCGTCCGCCAAATATACGCACTTAATCCAGCTTATACATTTGCGACTTTCGGGTTCATGGTCGTTGTGAGCGTGGTGAAAGATAACGATACATGCAGCCAAAGCAAAATAGATTGCGAAATGGTGGTTCCCATTTGCCGCGAGACGGAAAGCAAAAAATAACGTGTTAAAGCTAGGTGCACTATTCACTAAGCGGTTAAAAGAGCTGGATGTGACGCTGACTGAACGCTTTATTGTTATTTTACCATGAACCGGTGTATCACCTCGGCGACTTCGTCGGGTTGCTCCGCTCGCCTTTGACATACAGGACGGGTATATCCCCTGCCGAATACCAGGAAAACCAGACAGTATTGCCCGGATTTTTCCTCCAGGGTGTTATCCAGGGAAATCATAAAAACGCCGTAAAAAAAGGTTTCCCAAACTGGCTAAAATCGGGGAACGATGTCCCATAGATACTTTCCGAAAGCCGGAAACATCCTTAAAATCCGTTAAGACGAAGGCTCAGAAAGCCAGCCTTTTATACCCCGTTCTTCCGCTGTACCCGGCAGGATGTTATCGAGCAAGAATGCCCACAGACCGGACACAAGCATGGGCGTGGCCAAGACCACATTGATAAACACCATGAGGGAGGTGTTTTCCAACTGGACGGGATTTTCCTTCATGTAAGCGGGCAGCGACAGCCCCAACATCAACGAGGTGCCGATGAGAATCTGATTCCTGGACAGGCTTATCTTCGCCCTCAATACGAGCTCCAAACCGGTCATCGCCAAAATACCGAATGCTGTCAGGTAAACGGCACATAGGTGAAGCCAACCGATGATGTTTGCTTCCACGATGGCATTTTCGCTCTATGTTTCTAATTTAAACCTGTTATATTTGGCTATGAAAGCAAATATGACACCAGATTTCTATTTCTTTCTGTTTATAGGGCTGTCGTTTCTTTTTCACTACGTATGCCCTGTATCGACAATAATCTCCTATTCTTGGGCTGGGATTGCCCTTATCATCATCGGAATTGTAACTGTTGCGTTAGCAAATTCCATTTTGCTGAAGAAAAGAACCTCGGTTACCCCTTTTGGTAATCCCTCTAGTCTAATCACTTCGGGGCCATTTCGATGGAGTAGAAATCCTATTTACTTAGGAATGGCCCTCATGCTTTTAGGCGTAGCAATCTTTCTAGGTTCGCTATCTCCCTTTATTTTTCCACCGGTATTCATAATTATTATTGACAGGTCAATCATTCAAAATGAAGAAAATAGGCTAGAAGAATTGTTCGGAAAAGAATACCTCGCTTATAAAAAAAGGGTTAACCGCTGGTATGGCCGTCGAAAAATCACAGGAACATGAAACCATCTTGGCTACGCCGCTGACCAGGATCCGAAAACAACGAAAATGATTTTCCTCTCAACATATGTAAAGGGCTATGCGACCCCAAATACCATAGCAAAAGATATCTTGGATTACGCGGATCGTCGAAAATCACCGGTGACATGTCCTTGATTAATCGCGTTGATCATTGCTAAACGATAACTTCATTCGGAAATCCGACCGATCCTCCGTACATTGACCCACTTAGTCAAATATTTACGCAAAATCTACAAACTATGAATTTCAGCGAACGCCTTGCCAGCATCTCCGGCAAACCAGACATCATTATGATTATTACCGATCAGGAAAGAGCCACCCAGCATTTCCCCGAAAATTGGGAAAGGGATAACCTCAAAACGCTTACCTTCCTGAAACAAAATGGATTCAGCTTCGATCGCGCCTTCTGCAATACCTGTATGTGCTCACCCAGCCGATCCACATTATTGACAGGGCTTTACCCAGCGCAACACCATGTAACACAAACACTAACCGAAGGTGGAAAATATTCGCCGGGCGAAGTCACATTAGACAATACCCTCCCAAATATAGCACGCATGCTTGTAGACGATGGTTATGACGTGCACTACCGCGGCAAATGGCACGTGAGCAAGGGCGCCGAAGGTAGCGGCCCGAATCCGTCAGATATCGCGATGTACGGCTTTAGAGGCTGGGAAGCGCCCGATGCCGGCGAAGATACCGCACCCGAGAATTTCGGAGGCGGATTTGCTAACCATGACAGCACATATATACAACAGGCCATCAAGTTCATCAAAAACGTAAGGAATCTTCGTGCCAAAGGAAAAGGCAAGCCGTATTGCCTTATTCTCTCCCTTGTTAACCCTCACGATGTGCTTTGCTATCCCCGAGGTTTCCAGTACGGTTATAAAGACAGTTTCCTGAAAGGTCCGCTAACGCTTCCGGCAACGGTAAACGAAGACCTTGTCGCGAACGGAAAACCCGCGGCACAAGCCCAAGTAAAAACCTCGGCTGCTTTGGGGCTAGGACTGTTGGATACGCCTGAAAAGCAAACCAACTACCTCAACTTCTACGGCAATCTGCTAAAACTCATCGACACGGAAATAGGTACTTTCATTGATGAACTGTATAAGGAAACAGATGGCATTAAATTGGCCGAGCAGGCGCTGGTGATCCGTCTTGCCGATCACGGCGAAATGGGAATGGCTCATGGTGGGATGCGTCAAAAGGCGTTCGTGGCTTACGAGGAAGCCCTGCGGGTACCGATGGTCTTTTCCAACCCGATATTATTTCCCGAAACAACAAACTATAAAAGTACCCTGAACCTGGCGTCGTTGATCGATATCATGCCTACAATAGCCGATATCACCAACGCCGCAAAGCCCGAAGGGTTACGGGGTACCAGCCTCCTACCCCTGCTGGATGAAGACGAACCTGTGCAGGAGGCTATATTATTTACATTTGACGACACAAAAGCCAGCGCTGCGGATAGAGCCAGTGTAGTTAAGGCCGCAAACCGAATACGTTGCGTACGCACCTCGGAATGGAAATACAGTCACTATTTCGATGCACTCGGAGGATATCCCGACGAGTTCGAGTTGTATGACCTGCGTGATGAAAACGCCCTCGAAGACAAAAACTTAGCCCACGATCCTGCCTATATGGAAGTTAAGTCGAAAATGGCCAAATTGCTTCAACAACAAATTAAGCATAAGTTGTCCATACGCCCTGAATCCTTTAGCGAATCGGAATACGCGGAATGGTATCAACGGCAGAAATAAAGAGGGTTGTTTGAGTTAATATCAAGTGATGATTATTTAACATATACGTATCCGCGCAGACAGATTCTTTATAGTTTTATCGACCAATACACGTAAGCGAAACACGCCCCAAGGGGGGTGAATATATGTTTCAACGCTTCGATAACTCGTGGATAAAATGAAAAAATACCGTAAAACCGCTTTGCTTGTCGCGCTGACGGCAATCGTCCTTAATTAGACCACCAATACCGCTCGAGCCCAAAATGGCGATCGGATATTGGAGGGAATTGGCGAAACAGGCAAAGGCATTGGAAATCACCATTGGTATGAGCGATTGGGTGCATGCGCGTCTTAGCCAACTGCCAACAGAACGGCGCATAACGATGTGGAACACCTACATTGCTGGCGAATTCGGCGGACATCCCCGTTGCGACATTACTCCACCTCATCCGAAGGTAATCACTTGGTTGAATGTTTTGTCTGTTTTGTGCAAAGGTCAGATTAATCGTCAATAGTAAACCGAGCCATCCTAAGTAACAATATTTCGTTTGTTTTATCATGTCTTTACTTTTTCAGCTTTGACTCATAAATATCTATCCATTCCCACGTGCTCGTCCAAAGGCTTCGTTCGGCTTTTACAACGGATATAGCTTTTTTCATGTCCAGTTTCTGCGTGCTATGTTTGGGGCATTCGCCCCCGGGGCCAAGTGAATGTCAGTTACCTATATCCGATCTAAAATTCCGCTGGATTCAGCAAATCCCCAATTATTTCTAGCCCTACTAAACGGGATTTGTGGTGCAAGGGCACACGCGTTGGCCGAAATACTGAAATTAAAGACCAGCTGCCAATGGACGGCTCTTGCCAATCACAGAGGCGCTTAGCACAGCACGCCCGGTTCACTCAATCGTATCCAAATGCATAGGATACCACCAATCCGTGATTATTGCCCAAAACGGGGCTTTTAAGACCGATGCTATAATGGTATATGACCCTGAGCTGCTCCATTGGGTAAAACCCTGCTAAAAAATTCATTGAAGAACTGGTTCGGAAGCCGGCGCCAACTTCGAACCGGCTTTTAAAACTGGCAGACACATTCACATCGATTTGGGCCGGCGCTCCCCGCTCATATTTTACCAATACACTGGGCGTAACCATATTTTCATTGTAGATATCGGTAAAAAATCGATAACCAAAATACCCATACATCGGGGAAGAAAGATGTATGTCATCTCTTGACCAAACACGGTCGCCTAACAGGTTGGGCATCGAAATCCCTAAGTAAAAACCAACACGATTATACAGCAATCCCGCACCAATTACCGGGATGGTCTCCGCTAGATTTTCGGCAAACGCTGGATCGTCAGCTATTCCTAACTCCACCAAGTTCTCGTAAAGTTGCTTTATACCGACGGTCATACCAAATGAGAGCACGTTTTGGTCGTACACCTGCCAATAGGGGCGATTGGGCCTATGGTCAAAAAATAGTTTATACGAATAGGCTAGTGTCGTACTTGTAGCCGATGTAACGCCGATGCGGTCGTCCATTACCGAAAGGCCCAGCCCCATTTTGTCGGCCGATAGCGGCGTGTGGAAACTCACCGACGAACTTTGCGGTGTACCTTCTATATTACGGGTATAACGTTGGTGGCTCAGATTGATGACAGACCCGGGGGCCATTCCCGCATACGCGGGATTGATTATAAACGGATCGTAGTTGTATGCCCCGAACGACGGTGTCTGCTGCGCCAATGACTTCCCCTGAGCCCCTACTAGCAAGGCACATAATGCAATAATAGGATAGACCCCCAATTTCATATTGAAAACTGTCTTTAACGTCATGGAATTCAAAAGTTACGTATGCGTTAGCGCCGCAACACCAGAAATCCTTCTACTTGTTTTATTTCCTGACCATCGCGATACCGTATAACAAAAAAGTACGTACCGGCGGGAAGCGTCCCGGCACCCAATCGTGTTAACCTGTTGGCTTCGCCACGAAATACGGTCGACTGGTTATCGTAGCCAGTGGCTCGAAAAACCTTATCTCCCCATCTGTTGTAGAGGGTAACGGTATTGTCGGGGTACTGCTCAATTCCGTCGATCGACCAATAATCGTTGATACCATCCCCGTTGGGTGAAAAGCCATATTTTGTCCGGCTAATCGAATTGTCGGGTATGATTGTGAAGCGCAACTGCCCACATCCCGTAGCATCGCCAGCCTCATTGAATGGCGTAACGGTGACATAATACGTGGTATTCTCAGTGAACTCGATTGCGGGATGGTATACGGTCCCGCTAACTTCTACGTCGTCTACCAAATCGCCGCTATCTGCTGTTGTTCCGATGGTGATGCGGTAACCCTCGGCGCCGTCAACGGCTAGCCATGTGATACCTGCTTCGAGCGAAGAATCATTTCGGCCGTCAATCGGATTGGTAATCGTAGTGCATTCTGGAATTGCCGGAATAGGGATTTCTTCCGCTTTTGTAGTGAAGCTGATTTCAGCACAGCCCTCGGCTCCACCGGCGGCGTTGAATGGAACCACGGTAACGTAATAGGTGATGCCTTCCTCCCAACCCGCATCGAGAGTATATGTGCCTCCGGTTACTACCTCACCGTCAGCCACATCCGAACCGCCACTGGTTGTACCGATGGAAATGCGGTAACCCTCAGCCCCATCCACGGCTTGCCATGTTAGCGCTGCATTAAGCGCTACATCCGTAGCATTATCCGCCGGACCGGTAATCGTGGTGCATTCAGGTGCAACCAAAAGCGTTGTGGTTGTGAAACTGATTTCCGTACAGCCTTCCGCTTCCCCGGCAGCGTTATAAGGGATC
>NZ_JBMQOC010000004.1:0-45515 GCF_053550995.1 Parapedobacter sp. | reverse complement strand
GGGGCCTGCCGGGCCGATATCACCTGCATCACCTTTTGCCCCTTGCGGACCTACAGGGCCAGCTGGACCTACGGGGCCTGCCGGGCCGATATCACCTGCATCACCTTTTGCCCCTTGCGGACCTACAGGGCCGGCTGGACCTATCGGGCCTTCGGGGCCGGCTGGACCTACGGGGCCTGCCGGGCCGACATCACCTGCATCACCTTTTGCCCCTTGCGGACCTACAGGGCCGGCTGGACCTATCGGGCCTTCGGGGCCGGCTGGACCTACGGGACCTGCCGGGCCGACCTCACCTGCATCGCCTTTCGTCCCTTGCGGGCCTACAGGTCCAGCTGGGCCTGCCGGGCCGACCTCACCTACATCGCCTTTCGTCCCTTGCGGGCCTACAGGGCCGGCTGGTCCCGGGTTGCCTCCTGCGGCATACAAAGCAAAAGGCACGCTCATCAATTGCATCGTACCCAAATCTGTATATGTGCCATTGTCTACTGCCACTTCAACTTTAACAAATTGATTGGCATCGCGCCACGGTATGTCCGAAAACGTTCCCTGCGAGGCCGATCCTTTGCCAATCTGCAACGTGAAAAGACCCAATGCATTGGTCTTTACCTGGTGTTCTTCCCGGTACTGCACCGCGCCATTCGCCGAACCACCTAAAATGGATATACGCACACCGACGTCTTTGTCCGCCATAACGGTTCCGTTGACATTGCGGGCAACCGCTTGGTAATTGATTCCGGTCAGTCCCGATTGTGCCTGCGCCCTTAAGACCAAAAGCGTCAGGAAAACGCCCATACCATATGAAAAATACCGCTTCATAACTTGTTCTTTTCTGATTAGCCAATTTGGTTCATTGCACTTCTTTTGCATTGCCCTGGGTGGGCGGTGCTTGCGCAGGAGATATCTCCTTGTCCACGGTCTTCTTCACTTCTTCCGACGACAATTCCGACGGCAGCTTATCGGCACCCGAGGCCCGCAAGTTTTGCGGGCCTGCCGTTGCCTGCCGCATGGCGCCCCCCGGTGGCGTGTAGTTATCGAAAATCTGCTCACGCAACGCTTGCGGCGTGGCCGGAGAAGCCGCGCCCGTAAGATTGACCGAGCGCATCTGTACCCGCTGTACGGTTTGGGGCGCGAATTTAAGTGCCGTTTTTTCGGTATCTTCCGGAGACTGCAAAGCACGTATACGCTTTTCCGAAACGCCACTTTCCGCGGTCTGTGCCTGCGTCTGCATGGCCGCGACCGACGCGAATGCCACGATTAACATGGCGTAGATTGTCTGCCTTTTCATATTTTGTTTGTTGTTGATGTTTGTACTGCTATGTTGTTATACAATCGATATTTCTCAATCCTGGTCCAGCATATTGTTTGGGTGGAAACTCACGGTGAATTTAAGTTCATTGCGAAACGTATACCGCCGCGCCATGGGCGCCAGGTAACCGATGTCTACCTGAAGTGATTTAACGCGAAACCCAACACCTGCAGCAAAATGCTGCCGATTACCCTTTTGGGGATCCTCATAGAAATAACCCGAACGGATAAAAAATTGACGATAATAACAAAACTCGAAGCCCCCTGATACTGCGTCCTCCGATAGCTCCTCGAAAATCCCCTCCCGCTCGTCGAAAAAGGAAGTAAACAAAGCCGTCGGCACACTCCGGTCGGGATCCCTCCCCTTTTCAATCTCAGTGGTTACATTCCCCTGTTCATTTATCCGATATTGGGGGCGTGACGGCACCAAAAGTTTAGTGATATCCAGTAATAACGTTAAGCGGTTATTGGGGTCATTGTTTAAGCCATACCCCACACCCATACGCAGGTTCATCGGCAGAAAGCTTTCCTTGGCATTGGTGTAGTTGAGTTTGGTGCCGATATTGGTTACGTTGATTCCCCAAGCAAAGCGCTTGCTAAATTGCCGCGAATTGATGTAACTCTTCTCCGAATACAGACCAAAGTCGACCGCAAAGGCATTGGCCTGGTCCATGTCTATGCCGTTGTAAGTGCCCGAACCGAGGTTGCTATGAATATACCGCGCCGTAAGTGCCATTGAAAAGTGTTCACCGAATAAACGGGCATAACTCGCATCGATGGAAATTTCACCGGCGTTATACCGCTGCGACAGATTGCCCATTTCGTCCCGGAAATTGATTTCGCCCATATCGAGGTATTTAACCGAAAGCCCGAGTGCTTCGCGTTGGCTAAGTCGATGGAAAGCAGTAAAATAGCCAAGATGCTCGTCTTTTACCAATTGGCGCATCCAGGGCGTATAAGAGAAGCTCAACCCCTTCTCGCCGGCAAAGTTCAACTTTGCTGCATTGACAAAGACCGAATTCGCATCCGGCAGAAGCCCCGTTCCCGCCTCAGCCACCCCCGTGGTCCGGGCATCCGGGCTTAATAGGAGAAAAGAGGCTCCGGTGGTGATGGTGCGGCCGCCAAGTTGGGCCGAAGCACCTTTGGTGAACACCGTTGCCATTACGATGCAGGCAAATGGTAAAATCTGGTGTCTCATGGCAGACTCTTGTAAGTTACTGGATGATTAATTTTTCGGTGTAGGTACGGTAACCTGTCCGGATCACAAGATAATACAGTCCGGATGCATAATTGCTAAGCGGTAGGTTGTAGGTCAAGCGGCCGGCAAATAGCTCCTTAGCTATTGTAGCGACCACCTGCCCCGCATTGTTCACCAACATGAATACCACACGCCCGTCCTGCAGCAAATCAAACTCAAGGTTCACTTGGTCCGAAGCCGGGTTGGGATAGACGATGAGGTCCTTAACGAACGGTGCTTCGGGCGGCTTAATCGGGCCTGTCACTTCGGGCTGCTGGAACCCTTGTGTAAGCAACAGGGGGCCTAAATCCAGCGTGGCCACCATCGGCTCACCAATCGTGTATTGGAATACCACGTGGCCCACAGTCCCCTCGTGGCCCGCATTGGCTACGACTTGCCTTACCAACTCTTGCGAAAATGCCGGGATTGCCGAGCAACAGAACAAACCACAGGCAAGAAAGACGGTTTTCATAAAGGGCTATATTTTAGGCCAATATCGGAAGTTCGGTAGAACCTGACAATACACCAAAATAGGTATTTCGTAATCCGCAGTTGTGCGAAAAACAGGCCGGTCCTCGACGAAACAATCGTACAGATGAGTAGGAATGATTTCATATGGGTAGATGTCGTAAATGCTTGACGCAAGTTATGAAAAAAATAAATTTATGTTGTAAATTAATTCCCCACCAATTTTCTCATCTTTTCGTGTCTTTGGGTTATCATCGTGTACGTTGAAAAAAACCTTCAAAGGCTAAAAGGCATCCCCAATACCCGCCTTCTCCCATAATATCAGCACCTGCTTATCCTCTGTATTGCCAACATATACGGGTATTTGCATTCCTTTTTTAATAAGAGACATATATATTGGATCAATTAGCTTTTTTTCGGAGCTGGCAAACGTAGCTCCGGAATCGGGCCGCACATGGAAGCTGAATTTGTACTGATGGATACTATTGACGATATTACCGGTTCTTTCTATGGATAACAGGGTAGCCATACCGGGGGTGCCGGTACGAATCAGTTCTTCGCGCTCCCGCTCCGAAGGGCCCGATTTAGAAAAGGTGGTGAAGATACCCCATGCCGAGGCGCCGAGGGCAAAGGTAACAACAAGAGCAGCCATTATTCCACCAACTGTTTTCCTTTTCATTCCGGTAGTATTTAGTTTAGATGGGATACTGGTCTCACTTTACACTTATTTCCAAAAAGCCTTCCATAAACTTTGTCCCGGGTTTCATATGCTCGCTTTTTTTCATAAAAGTATACGAGCACTAACGCATCAAATTGTAAAAAAGACGCAATTTTGAAAGGCAGCAGTATTTGCTTCATAAATGGGCGATATTACTTAACAACTCGTCGCCACATGAATACAAAGTCGGGGTTCTCCCGTAAAAAAGTTTAAACTCTTTTATAAAATGAGCCTGATCGTAATAACCAAAGTGATACGCCACATCTGTCCAACGAATATTTTGCTGCCGGCGGATGTACCTGAGTACGGTATTAAAGCGCGCGATAATCTGATACTGCTTGGGCGTAATACCCAACATGGTCTTGATTTGCCGGTCGAGCGTAGTTTTAGTAAAGCCTTCATCGTTACAAATTTCTTTTATTAACTGCGGCTCATTACATCGGGCAACCAACTGCCCCATAACATAAGCCATCCTATCCGCACTAGAGGGCTTTTTTCTTGAAATTAATAGTTGTAGTAAAAATTGTTCTACAATATCCTTGACAGTTGTGGGGGCTTGCGCCCCCTCGATCCGACCACGGATTTCGCGGACGATACGCTCTTCAAAGATGTTGGCAATGTCCTCGGATCCATCTGTAAAGTGGTGTTGGTCAATACCCAATAACCTGAAAGGACCACAGGGCTTAAAAACCACAAAAAGCAAACGATGCTGGTCTATTAGTTCAAGCGTATGGAAGCGGGTCGTTTGCCCCGTAAATGAGATGGACGGAGATTCTATAAAATTTCTGTCGTCGTTTTTAATAAAGCATTTCAAGCCATCGATTTTCACGGCCAAGATGGCACTACCCGCCGGAACGACGGATAATTTCTCGCGGTTGCCCGAAGTGCCTATAACGATAAAAACATAATGCTGAATATAGGGCTGCAATGCCGGATGCGGATAAAAAAGTTGTGGCTGCATTTTGACAGTGGTTTATATCCGTAATAAAGCAGGAGACAAACGTACATAAAACTTATCTTAGTGCAAGCAGCTTTTTTATTCGAACGCTACCTATTCAAAGTCATTTAACTTGACCCCATGGGCGCCCGTGTGCTGTTAGCCATCCTAGCCGATATCGCAATCTTCCATCAGCTGGGCACCTGCATGCGCACATGCCGTCCATTAAGCCCACCGAGCCTAGCGGATAAAAATTAAATAAATGAGGCCCATAATCACAATGGCGAGAATAACCGCCGCCCAGATCGTATTGCTAGCGGGACGATCATTTGGCTCATTGATGGCTTCCGGCGAGGGGGCCGGGTTTTCTTCGTGGGCCGTATAGTTATCTTCCGCTTCCGGCTTGCCGTCCTTGTCCGTTCGGTGACTGTGCGTTTCCATAGCATAAACCTTTGGTGCTGGTAGTTATAACAATCCGCCAAAACGATTGTTTGAAGGTGACGGTCATTTGCCGTCCCCTTCTGCCATCCAAATCACAATCTCATTTGCCGAATGCCAAATCTTTTCCTTATCATTGCACATCATATTATTCGGACATGAGATTCATTGTATCTACTTCCATTTTATTAAAACAACTACAAGCCATCAGCGGAGCCTCTAGCAGTAGTACCGTACTCCCGATATTGGAAAATTTCTTGTTTGAAATTAAGGATAATGTGCTGACTATTTCGGCTACCGATTTGCAAACCAGCATGGTTACTTCCCTGCCTATTGAGGCGAAGGAAGAAGGGCGCGTAGCCATGCCGTCCAAAATATTGATTGAGACACTCAAAACGCTTCCCGACCAGCCCGTTGCATTTTCGGTAGACACCGCTACGCTAGCCATTGAAATCAGTGCCGGTGATGGTAAGTACAAACTCAGTGGTGAAAATGCGGAAGATTTCCCGAAGATTCCCGTGGTAGATAATGCTTCGTCGGTAACCATACCTGCTTCCGTACTGGCCGAGGCCATCAACAAAACGATATTTGCGGTCAGCAACGACGAGTTGCGCCCGGCCATGTCGGGTGTGCTGGTGCAACTGGCCGAGCAATCCGCCACTTTCGTAGCGACCGACGCACATAAACTCGTGCGCTACCGACGGAAGGATATCAGCACCGAAAGCCCCACATCGTTGATTTTGCCCAAAAAGGCGCTTTCACTGCTGAAATCATCGTTGCCGATCGAAGACACCGCCGTGGCTGTGGAATATAACAGTACGAACGCTTTTTTCAAGTTTGGCAATATCCACTTGATTTGCCGGTTGATTGATGAGCGCTATCCCGATTACGAAGCGGTAATCCCCCAGGTCAACCCCAATAAGTTGACGCTCGATCGGCATACGTTCCTTAACTCATTGCGCCGGGTGGTCATCTTTGCCAACAAAACAACGCACCAAGTGAGGCTGAAGATTTCGGGTAGTGAGCTTAACATCTCGGCCGAAGATCTGGACTTTTCCAACGAAGCGCACGAACGGTTGAGCTGCCAGTTCGAGGGCGAAGACATGGAAATCGGCTTCAATGCGAAGTTCCTTGTGGAAATGCTAACCAACCTCGACAGCGAGGAGGTTGTCATCGAAATGAGTACGCCTAACCGCGCGGGATTATTAATTCCCGCTGTGTCGGAAGAAGACGAGGACATTCTGATGTTGGTTATGCCCGTCATGTTGAATAATATGGGTTAACGGCATTGGAGCTTATCTATTCACTGATTGATTTTGTTCTTCATATCGACCAACATTTGGTCGAAATCGTCAACGAGTATCAAACATGGACCTACCTCATCCTATTTCTCATTATTTTCATTGAGACAGGTATCGTGGTGATGCCCTTTCTTCCGGGAGACTCCCTGTTGTTCGCAGCCGGAATGCTTGCCGCCCAGCCCAACGAGCTCAATGTCGGGATTGTCATCCTCCTTTTGTTAGTGGCGGCAATTACCGGGGACTCCCTCAACTACGCCATCGGAAAACGTTTCGGGATGCAGGTGACCAAATTCAAGCTTTTTGGCAAACAGGTCATCAAAGAAGAGCAATTAGAAAAAACACACTCGTTTTACGCCAAATATGGCAGTAAGACCATCGTAATTGCCCGCTTTGTGCCGATTGTCAGAACATTGGCGCCGTTTGTAGGCGGAATCGGAAGAATGAACTACGGCACTTTTTTAACCTATAATGTGATAGGGGCCGTTTTATGGGTAGTGGGTATTACCTTGGCGGGATATTTTTTGGGCAATATCCCCATTATAAGGGATAACTTTTCAAAAGTGGTGTTGCTAATCATCGTCATCTCCATCCTGCCCATTATTTTCGAATTGGTAAAAGAAAAGTTCCGGAAAAACGCGGCATAATCCTTGCGTATTTTACGATACCATAATGATTTCGCCTATGAGGATAATTGCGTGTTTAGCCGCATGCTGGCTTTTTTCTGCCTTTTCGGCACCACTTCCAGTCCGGCCAAAGATAGAACGTAAAGAGGCCTTGGCCGCCTTTACCCTGATCAATAAGATCCGTCAAAATCCGCGTGCCTTCCGCCGTGAGCTGCATTTAAGCCCCCGCACACCCATAACCCAGACCCCATTGCGGTGGAACCCCACACTGGCAAACGTTGCCGAGATGAGGGCCTTGGATATGGCCCGACGCGATTATTTCGACCATACCGACCCAGACGGATTCGGCCCCAATTACCACATCAACCGCGCCGGTTATACATTGAATCCCGACTGGCTGAAACGCCGCGCAGCGAATAACTTTGAATCCATCGGCGCAAACCACCCAACAGCCATCGATGGGGTAAAAGCGATGATTATTGGTCGGAACTCACCCGGCTACGGTCACCGTAAGCACTTGCTCGGCATGGATGAGTGGAATGGCTCCTTACAGGATATCGGTATCGGCTACGTGCGTGTACCTTCGGGAAGCACGTACCAATCATACCTGTGCATCCTCATCGCCAAGCACGATTGGTAGCGAATGCACCGGCAGCTGCTGGGCGAATAGGCTGCGACAACAAGCAATGTAAGACGAAGCTGTCAAAAGCTGGCAGCTAATTATTACATTTGCACATGATTAAATCCATGACTGGTTATGGCATCGGGACCAGAGATAACCAGAAGGTAAAGTATACCGTCGAAATCAAATCGCTGAACTCAAAATTCCTGGAGCTTAACCTGCGGCTTCCCAAGGCATTCTCAGACAAAGAACTCATGCTGCGGGGCGAATGTTCCCGGCTCATTGAACGGGGAAAAGTAAACCTTAACGTAGGGGTGGAATACATCGACCAAACCGCGGGGGCGGCAACCATCAACGCTCCCTTGCTCAAGGGCTACTATAAGCAGCTTGAAGCCATCGCACGCGACCTCAACACCGACCAAGGAAACCTTTTTGAATTGGCGCTCAACATGCCCGAGGTGATCAGCCATAACGAAGAACAGGCTGACGAGTCAGAGGCGGCTCTCCTCGTGGGCGCATTCCAGGATGCGGTGGCGCAACTCAACCGCTTCCGTGCCGACGAGGGCGCCGTGCTGAAACAGGATTTGGCAGCACGCACACAAGGTATCGAGCGCCTGCTCACTGAGGTTGAGGCTGTGGAGACAAATCGGATCCCCCTCATCCGCGAACGGATAGGCCAGTACCTTGATGAGGCTGTGGGCAAAGAGCAGGTGGACATGAACCGCTTTGAACAGGAACTCATCTTTTACATAGACAAGCTCGACATCACCGAAGAGAAGGTACGGCTCCGGAGCCACTGCAACTATTTCCTCCAAGCACTCGAAGATGCTGATGCAAATGGAAAGAAATTAGGCTTCATTTCGCAGGAAATGGGCCGCGAGATCAATACGCTGGGGTCCAAGGCAAATCACGCCGGTATCCAACAAGTGGTGGTACGGATGAAAGAAGAGCTCGAAAAAATCAAGGAACAATTGCTAAACGTACTGTGACGCCATGGAAGGTAAACTCATCATTTTTTCTGCACCCTCCGGCGCCGGTAAGACCACCATCGTGAAGCGCCTGCTCGCGGACCACCCCGACAAAATCTCATTTTCCATCTCTGCCAGCACCCGGCAGCCGCGCACCGGCGAAGTAAACGGCAAAGATTATTATTTCATCTCGAAGGAAGAATTCCTACACCGGATTGCCAAAAAGGAATTCATCGAGTTCGAAGAAGTTTACTCAGGTACCTTCTATGGCACGCTGCGGGCCGAAGTAGATCGGATATGGGCTACGGGAAAGCATGTCATCTTCGACATCGACGTCGAGGGTGGCCTCCATCTAAAACGCAAATTCGACGACCGGGCACTGGCGGTATTTGTACAACCCCCATCGTTAGATGTGCTGGCAGCGCGTCTCCGTGGGCGCGGCACCGACAACGAAGAGAAGCTCCAAGAGCGCATCGTAAAAGCGGAAAAAGAATTGGGATATGCCGACCGGTTTGATGTCATCCTCCAAAACGATGACTTGGAAAAGGCATGTGCTGAAGCCGAACGGCTATTGCTGGGCTTCCTCGGCGAAACATAAACAGAAACGTATGCAATATATCGGGTTGTTTTTCGGATCGTTCAACCCCATTCACACGGGTCACCTCATCATTGCCAATTACATGGCAAATTATACGGAACTGGACGAGGTCTGGCTGGTCGTAACCCCGCACAACCCACTGAAAAAGAAAGACTCGCTAATTAATCAGTATGATCGCCTGGAGATGGTAAACCTCGCCATCGAAAAAGCGGAAAACATCCGAAGCTGCACCATCGAATTCTCCCTGCCACAACCGTCGTACACGATAGACACACTCACCCATCTAAACGAAAAGTACCCAGAAAAGGCGTTCGTTCTCATCATGGGATCGGATAACCTGGTCTCTTTCCATAAATGGAAGAACTACGAGATGATCCTGCGGAGCCATCGCATCTTGGTATACCCACGACCGGATTTCCCCACCCCGGCCGAGTTCGTCGGCCATTCCGCAGTCACGATCACCGATACGCCGCTGATGGAGTTTTCGTCTACCTTCATCCGAAACGCTGTGAAAACCGGCAAAGACATCCTTTACTTCGTTCCCGACGGCGTCAAAGCCTTCATCGAAGGCAAAGGGTTGTATCGGTAGTTACCTTCCCATCCACCCACCGTCTACGGTCAGCACGGTCCCATGGACATAATTAGCGGCGTCGGATGCGAGGAATACAGCCGGCCCTTTGAAATCGTCCGGCTCGCCCCAGCGGCCCGCGGGAATACGTTCCAGGATAGAGCGGCTACGCTCAGGGTCATTGCGCAACGCTTCGGTATTGTCTGTAGCGATGTATCCAGGTGCGATTGCATTGACATTGACTCCCTTTGACGCCCACTCATTGGCAAATGCCTTGGTAAGCTGGGCGACCGCGCCCTTGGAAGCCGCATAGCCCGGCACGTTGATGCCACCTTGGAAGGTAAGGAGGGAGGCGGTGAAAACAATTTTCCCACTTCCACGCCCCACCATGTCCTTGCCGATCTCTCGGGTAAGGATAAATTGGGCGTTCTGGTTGATTTCGATGACCCGGTCCCAATAGTCATCCGGGTGCTCGATAGCAGGCTTACGCAAGATCGTCCCTGCGTTGTTGAACAGAATATCGATCCGGGGATGGTCCGCTTTCACTTGTTCAATAAATGTATAAAGCGATTCACGGTTACCGAAGTCCGCCTGGTAAGCGTAGAAACGGCGGCCCGTGGCTTCCACGGCTTTGGATACGCCGCTCCCCTCCAACTCCAGCGACGCCGAAACACCGATCACGTCCGCTCCCGCAGCGGCCAACCCTTCGGCGATTGCCTTGCCGATGCCCCGCTTGCAGCCCGTCACCAAGGCTATTTTTCCACTCAGATCGAATTTATCTCTTATCATCTCAAAAAATCTAATCGAATAAAATGTTCATTTGATCTCCACTTGCAATGGGAAGGTTTCCTTCTCCTTCGCCGCCCGCAGGTATGCAAACCATTCATCTGCCGACGCGATACGGCCCCCACGGTCCCACGCACCCCCGTTATAATACACAATAGGTTCGCTATCGTGGGCCGTAAGTACCGAAAGGTATTGCTTGGGCTGCGCAATGAACTGTTCGAATGGTCCATCCGTTAAGATCACGCCCACTCCCGTGGTACCATGCGCCGCGTCGGTTGGTTCCCAATAGCCAAACATACCGTTATCTTTCTCGCTAAGGAGCCTGCCTTCCGTCGCCCGGCGCGATACCCCAATCGCCACAGGAAGGGTCCCGTCGCCATCGATGGAATAGATAACCTCAACACGGTTCAACTGGGAACCGACATCCAGGGTATACCGCTTGCTCACCGAAACGGTTTTTTCGCCCACCTGCCAAGGTTCATAGTCCAGTTGGAATGTGGTGCGCAGCGGACCATTGTCCAGCACCTCATGCCCACGATAATGTTTCGAATAAACTACTTCGCCCCCGGCCAGCGGGGCAACGTCTCCCGCACCCAATGTCATGCCCACCGAATAGTAATCCATGCCTTCTCCATGGTCGGTATGGTAGTCGCCGTTAGCATACCATTTATCCACAACCAACCCCGGGGTCCGCTTCGACCATAGGTCTAAACCGTGGGCATCATCAGGACGTCCCTCCAGTGCCTTTCCGTACATCCGGAAAGCAACGACATCATTTTCCCAAGCGAAGTCATCATACCGTTCGGGTACATACCTTGCAAACGTCTTGGTCGGCACGGGTGCCGGGGCGGCCTTCTCGACGAGGAGCTCAACATTGCCCGATGCCGGGACCGACACATAGAGCAGGATATGCTGCGGCGAGGGTCTTCCCTGGGTCTCCAGTTGGTAGGGTATTTCAGCACCATTTGCCGCATTCACCACTTTGAATACGCTGTCCGATCCAAAAGCTGTGACAAACGCTTCATAGGGAACGGCGACAAGCTCATGCCGTTCAATACCCAATGGGTTGGTTACCACGATGGAAGGGGATTGTTCGTGGCCTCCGCACGCCATCGCTGCCACCGCTAGCGGCAACAAACTGTAAGCCTTCAACTTGTTCATAATCATTTTAATGCTAGTTATTTGAGGTCCGTAATGGCACATCCATCCATATCGCCATAATCCAAGTTTTCGCCTGCCATGCCCCAAATAAAGGTGTAGTTACTGGTCGCTGCACCGGCATGCACCGACCACGGGGGTGAAATGACCGCTTGTTCATTCTGCATCCAGATGTGGCGCGTTTCCTGCGGTTGGCCCATGAAATGGCTTACCGATTGTCCATCGGGCACTTCAAAGTAAAAATAGACTTCCATACGGCGGTCGTGCGTATGCGCGGGCATGGTATTCCATACGCTCCCCGTTCTAAGCTCGGTCATGCCCATCTGCAGCTGGCAGGTATCGACCACGCTTGCCACGAGCAACTTGTTGATGACCCGATGGTTGGCGGTTTCCAAGCTCCCGAGTTCCACGACCTCCGCCTCTGCCTTGGTTACCTTCTTGGTGGGATAGGCCTGATGCGCCGGAGCCGAATTAAGGTAAAATTTGGCCGGATCGGCGGCGTCATTGCTCGAAAATATAACTTCTCTGCTCCCCTTGCCCACATATAGCGCCTCCTTGAAGCCCAGCGTATATTCCTCCCCGTCAACCGTCACCTGCCCGCTTCCGCCAACGTTGATCACACCCAGCTCGCGCCGTTCGAGAAAATAAGGAGCCTTCAATGCATCGATGGTTTCCAGTTCGATGGGCTTATTTACCGGCTTTGCGCCTCCGGCGATATAGCGATCGTAATGGGTATATACCAATTGGATTTCATCGTCGGCAAACACCGTTTCGATCAGAAAGTTTTCTCGTAGGCCAGCCGTGTCCAAGCCTTTTGTTTCCACGGGTCCCAATGCATAACGGGATTCATAATGTACGCTCATTCCGCTTTTCGTTGATTTTGTTTATATTTTGTTTTGTATCGGCCACCAAATACCCGGTGGCGCGACTAAGATAAGGACATTTTATATAGGTTGCAAACGTTTACACTGTTGTTTTGCACAGTCGGATGGTGATGATGAAGCCGGACCCACAGGTCCGACCACGGGTGGGTCAAAAATCGAATTTGATTCCCTGCGCCAAGGGCAGTGAGTCCGAATAATTGACCGTGTTGGTCTGTCGGCGCATGTAGGCCTTCCAAGCATCCGACCCGGATTCGCGGCCCCCTCCCGTGTCCTTTTCGCCGCCGAATGCGCCGCCGATTTCCGCCCCCGACGTGCCGATGTTGACATTCGCGATACCACAGTCCGACCCGCTCGCCGCCAGGAATTGTTCCGCTTCGCGGACATTTAGTGTCATGATCGCCGAAGACAGCCCTTGGGGCACATCATTCTGCATGCGGATGGCGTCATCGAGCGAAGCATACCGCATCATATACAATATCGGGGCAAAGGTTTCCGTCTGAACGATCGCCATATCGGGCGAAACCTCGGCGACGCATGGCTTTACATAACAACCCGATTCGTATCCTTCGCCTGTCAGCACCCCTCCCTCTACCAGGAAGTGGGCACCTTCGCTTTTGCACCGGGCGATCGCCGCTTCATACTTGTCTACCGCTTCCCGGTCGATCAGGGGTCCCACATGGTTGTGTTCATCTAACGGGTTGCCGATACGGAGCTGTGCGTAGGCCCCGGCCAGCCGCTCCTTAAAAGCCTCGTAAACCGCCTCCTGGATAATCAATCGCCGCGTGGTCGTGCACCGCTGCCCGGCCGTACCCACAGCGCCGAACACTGCCGCGGGAAGTGCAACGTCCAAATCGGCATGCGCCGTAATGACCATGGCGTTGTTCCCTCCCAATTCTAAAATACTTTTGCCCAGCCGCGACGCTACGGTCTCCGCCACCGCTTTGCCCATTCGCGTGGAACCTGTAGCCGACACCAACGCAATCCGACGGTCGCCGGCAAGTCGCTCGCCGAGCTCCCGTCCCCCCTGCACCAAACACGAAATGCCATCGGGCATGCCGTTCCGCGCCAACACAGCAGCAACAAGCCGTTGGCATGCCGCCGCCGTGATGGGGGTTTTCTCCGACGGTTTCCACACGCATACATTCCCACAAACCCATGCAATCGCCGCGTTCCAACTCCACACGGCCACCGGGAAATTGAAGGCGGAAATGATACCCACCACACCCAGCGGATGCCACTGCTCATACATCCGGTGGCCCGGTCGCTCCGACGGCATAGTAAGGCCATAGAGCTGCCGGCTCAAGCCGGTTGCGAAATCACAGATGTCAATCATCTCCTGCACCTCGCCAAGGCCCTCTTGGAGACTCTTGCCCATTTCATAGGACACCAATGTGCCGAGATCCTGTTTGTGCTTACGGAGCTCTCCACCGAACTGCCTCACGATTTCCCCGCGTTGCGGACCAGGTACCTGCCTCCAGTGGGCGAACGCCGATACCGCGCAATCAACCACATCGTCGAATGCTTCAGCGGTGGTTAGCCCCACCGATGCGATATGCCGGCCATCCACCGGAGAATGGCTGCCCATGCCGGCTTCCTGCCCCGTTCCACATGCCGTTCCGGTACTCCAAGCCGGGTTTTCGGTTTTGATCCCCAACCGGTCGAGTATCTTCGAAATATCAATTGCTTCCTTCATGCTAACTGGTTTTGATGGTGCTGTGCCTATACCAAAGATACACTTTTCGATTAGTATTACGTATCTTTGCATCGTTATTTGGAACCCACTTGGTGAATAATGAAAAAGGGAACGCAAGGAGTTCGTGTTGAAGGGAGTTCGTTTGTTGACAACCCCACATGTCGTAAGCAGTTGATTTTCTATGGGTTTTGACCGAATATTGAAAATTGTTGAAAACTTGTGTTCACAATATCATCCGACAAGCCCTATTTTGTTATCATCAAAAAGCGACTCAGGTAAGGTCCGCTAAGGTGTTAGTTCTTAAACAAGGAGAGATAGATGGAAGACGATTTCGAATATGGGCCCGCTGAAGACCCTAAGCTTTCGGTGGAGCGCTACGAAGAAATGATTCGCAATAAGGATCAATACTTTTTTGACGCGCAAGCTTTTGAGGGGATCATTGACTATTACATGGAGAAGAATGACCCGATAAAAGCACTGCAGGTTGTTGATTATGCCGTTAGTCAGCACCCGTTTGCCGCGGTCTTTTACCTCAAACAAGCCCAGCTGTTTGCAGTAACGAACCAGTTCGCCCACGCCCTTGATGCGTTGGATAAAGCCGAAACGCTCGAACCGTCCGAAGGGGACATTTACCTGATCAAGGGCGGCATACTGGGCAGCCTGGAACGTTACGACGAAGCCTTCCGGAGCCTCAATAAGGCCCTCGAACTGGCGGAGAATCCGGATGATATTTATTTGCAAATAGCGCTTTTGTATCAAAATAAGGGCGATTACGATGACGCCATCCACTACCTGAAACGCAGCTTGGAGCAAAATATGGAAAACCAGGATGCCCTGTACGAGCTGGCTTTTTGCTATGACGTGCTCGATAGGCAGGAAGAGAGCATCGGGTTTTATAAACAGTATATCGATAACGATCCCTACTCGTATGCCGGGTGGTACAACCTCGGCAACGCCTACCACAAGCTAGGCCGATACCCCGAGGCTATCGATGCCTACGATTACGCCATACTCATCAAAGACAATTTTGCGTCGGCTTATTTCAATAAAGGTAACGCACTGGTGAATCTCGACAAATACAGTGAGGCCATAGACGTGTACAAGCAGACCTTCGAATATGAGCCACCCGGGGCGGAGACTTATTGTGCCATCGGCGAATGCTACGAGAAGTTGGAACAGATGGACGAAGCCCGGTCTTATTACAAGAAAGCGGTCAAAATCGATGTCGCGTTGGCAGACGCATGGTTCGGGATCGGCGTAACGCTTGACTATGAAGAGCGCTACTTCGAATCGTTGCACTTCTACAAGAAAGCACTCGACCTCGAACAAGACAACCCCGATTACTGGTTTGCCATTGCCGATGCGAGATACAAACTCAAGCAATTCGACGAGGCAGAAGCCGCTTATGAGAAAGTGGTGGAACTCAATCCCATAGATCTGGAAGCATGGCTCGACTATTCGTCTATCCTTTACGAACGCGACAAGCTGGAACGGGCCATCGAAACCATTGCCGAAGCCATCAAGAACAATCCCGATGGCGCTGAACTATACTACCGCATGGTGGCTTACCTGATTGCCGCGGGCAGGTATAACGAAGCATTGAACTACCTCGAACTGGGGCTTGGCGCAGACCCACAGAAACACGGCGTGTTGTTTGAATATCTGCCCCAATTGCGCGACAATAGGGCCATCGCCGAAGTGATCAGGAAATACATGCCCTAACCCCGAAACCTATGGTAAATGGCCACCGGTATGCAGGCCCGTTGCATGGGCGTATTTCAGAAAATTTTCAGATTTTTTCTGGTTATTTGCCTATAATATTCCATTTTCGCCACTAACAACAATTTGCATATAGATGAATTTTCAGCTTAATAATGTTCCTTCACGAACGCAAAAACCCAGAAATAACGGGTTAACTATGGTCATGGACAAAGGGCTTAGCGTACGCCAGGCCGAAGACCTCATGGCCGTGGGCGCGGCGTATATCGATTTTGTGAAATTGGGGTGGACTACCGCCTATATCATCCCACAATTGGAGGAGAAGCTGGCCGTTTATCGCAACGCGGGCGTACATCCTTATTTCGGGGGTACCTTGTTCGAGGCATTTGTCGCCCGCGACCAATTCGACGAGTTCCTTCGCGTGGTAGAAAAATTCGGGCTGGCGTATGCCGAGGTGTCCGATGGGTCCATCACGCTGCCACATGAGAAAAAATGCGAATACATCGCTGCCGTTGCACAACATGCTACCGTGATTTCGGAAGTGGGATCGAAAGACAATACCAAGATCATGGCTCCCTATAAATGGATTTCGCTGATGAAGGCCGAGTTGGAAGCCGGCACATGGCGGCTCATCGCCGAATCGCGCGAAAGCGGCAATGTGGGCCTTTACCGCGAGTCGGGCGAGGTGAGGCAGGGGCTTGTCGACGAAATACTCAACGAGATTCCCAACGAAAAAATCATTTGGGAGGCGCCCCTCAAAGCACAGCAGGTATATTTCATCAATCTCGTGGGTCCCAACGTCAACCTCGGCAATATCAATACCAATGAAATCATCGCCCTAGAAACCACCCGGATGGGACTCCGGGGCGATACGTTCCATAATTTTATTTAGCGATGAAGACGTTCGGGCTGATCGGCTTCCCGCTGGCACACTCCTTTTCCAAGAAATACTACGATGCGAAGATCGAGCGGGAGCGAATCCCGGGGGTAGGCTACGAACTGTACCCCATCCCCGACATTACGGATTTCCCCGGTTTGGTCGAGAAACACCCGCGGCTGATGGGGGTTAACGTAACCATTCCCTATAAAATAGCGGTAATGGATTACGTCGACCGGTTGTCTCCCGAAGCGGAAGCCATTGACGCGGTCAACTGCATCCGTATCGAGCGCGGAAACAGCGGCAAACCCATACTGACCGGTTACAATACCGATATATATGGTTTTACCGAATCGTTGAAGCCCCTGCTCAAGCCCCACCATAATGCCGCACTCGTCCTCGGCAACGGGGGGGCAGCCAAAGCCGTTTCCTTTGCCCTCGGCAAGTTGGGGATTGCCCACACCCTTGTTTCGCGGTCGGCCCGGCCGGGACAGCTTGGGTACGCGCAGTTGGATTCTGCCGTCATCGGGATCCATCCCCTCATCATCAACACCACCCCGTTGGGTACCTTCCCCCATGTTGCAGACTGCCCCGACATCCCGTATCACCTGCTGGACGACCGGCACCTCCTTTACGACCTCGTCTACAACCCGGCGGAAACCGCGTTTCTAAAACAGGGCAAGGTAAGGGGTGCGGCCATCAAGAACGGACTTGAAATGCTCGAGCTCCAAGCCGAGCGGAACTGGGAAATATGGAACGCGGGCGGATAAGGTTGTCTTCTACCCTGTGGGTGGCCCCTTTCCTCCTCCTCGCCCTCTGTGCTTGGGGTTGCCAGCGACATTATTCGCCGAAGCCCCGTGGCTATTTCCGTATCGAACTCCCCGAGAAAACCTATACCTCCTTTTCTCCTGCCGATTGTCCCTATTCGTTCGACATCCCCCTATATGCAGAGATGGTGCCCGATCGGTCGGCAGATGCGCAGCCTTGTTGGACAGATGTTTATTTTCCGCGGTTCAACGCTCGCATCCACCTGAGTTACATGGCCGTTTCCAGCCCCGAAAACTTCCGTGAGCTCGTGGAGGATGCCCGTACATTCGCCTTCAACCACACCGTCAAAGCCACAGCCATCGACCAGCAACGCATCCGCCGCCCCGAAGCCGGTGTGTATGGGCTCAAGTACGAAATCAGCGGCAACACCGCCTCCAATATCCAGTTTTTCGTTACCGACAGCACGCACCATTACTTGCGGGGTGCACTTTATTTCCACGAAAAGCCGCGGTTGGATTCCATACAACCGGTATTGGAATTCCTCAAAGCCGATATCG
Source organism: Parapedobacter sp. (assembly GCF_053550995.1). Classification (NCBI taxonomy): domain Bacteria; kingdom Pseudomonadati; phylum Bacteroidota; class Sphingobacteriia; order Sphingobacteriales; family Sphingobacteriaceae; genus Parapedobacter; species Parapedobacter sp. Next base: position 27,290 of record NZ_JBMQOC010000004.1, on the reverse strand, counting down.
ATACCCTGATCGGCTCCTTGCGGTGGAAATGAATAGATGCGCAAAAAGCCCTACATTTGCCCTATGATCCATATCAAATCGTTCGTGTGCAACCCTTACCAGGAGAATACCTATGTATTATATGATGATACGGGGTCCGCGGCCATCGTGGACCCGGGCATGTACGGCCCGCAGGAAGAAAAAAAACTGAGCGACTTTATCAGCGCCGAGGGGTTGAAGCCGGAATTGTTACTCAATACGCATTGCCATATCGACCATGTGCTGGGCAACCGGTATGTGTACGAAACGTATGGCCTGTTGCCGCAGTTCCACGAGGGCGAACTACCCCTCCTCATCGAAGTACAGAACTACGCCCCCCAAATGGGCATACGGTACGATGTATCGCCCATTGCCGAATCATTCCTCCCCGCGTCAGGGGCCGTCACATTCGGCAGGCAGGAGCTGGCGCTTATCTTCGCACCCGGCCATTCGCCCGCTCACCTGTGTTTTTATAGCAACGCCCACGGGTTCCTTATGGGGGGAGATGTCCTTTTCCGGAACAGCATCGGCCGTACCGATTTGCCGGGGGGTAATCACCAACAGTTATTGGATAGCATCGCGCAGCGGCTTTATGTGCTGCCGGAAAACACCGTTGTATATCCGGGCCACGGACCGGAGACCACTATCGGCCACGAGAAGAAGACCAATCCGTTTATCAGGGGGTAGCCTATGAACACCGCACTATACCTCGCCAAGCGTTACCTCTTTTCGAAAAAAACGGTCAATGCCGTCAATATCATTTCCGGTATCAGCGTGGTCGGCGTATTGGTCAGCAGTGCATCGCTCATCATTATCCTGTCGTTTTATAACGGGCTGGAAAAACTGGTCCTCTCCATGTTCGGCGCATTTGCACCCGAGCTCCGTATCGAACCCGCTACAGGCAAGGGCTTCGTGGTGGATTCGGCACTTACCTACACATTGGAAAGCCGCACCGATGTGCACACCTACCGTGAGGTATTGCAGGAACGCGTATTGCTGCGCTATGGGGAGGGTCAATACATCGCCACCATCAAAGGGATCACCGTAGACGGCAAGGTGCCGCAGCACATGGATACCCTATTGCAACGCGGACACTTCGCGTTGCACCGGGACGGCGAGGATTACGCCGTGATGGGCGCGCGCGTGCAGGGCATGCTTGGGGTATCGCTGAATGACGAGTCGCGCGTGATTGAGGTCTTTTCACCCCGCAAGGGCAGCACACCCGGCGGTCTCAATCCAGCGGATGATTTCACTATGCGGACCATACGACCCAGCGGCGTATTGCAATACCAACCGGAGTTTGACGACCTGCTGATCGTGCCCCTGGCATTTGCACGGGAGGTCGTGGGCGAATATGCCCGGGTATCGGCCATCGAAATCAACCTCGTGCCCGGCAGCGATGTTCCGGCCGTGCAACAAGCGCTTTCCGCCACCTTGGGCAGCGATTTCGTCATAAAAGACCGTGAGCAGCAAAACCCCACGCTATACAAAATCGTGCGCACGGAAAAGTGGGCCGTTTTCGTCATCATTGCTTTTACGGGCATCATTGCCCTCTTCAACATCGTGGGTTCGCTGACCATGCTGGTCATCGACAAAAAGAAAGACATCTCGGTACTAATGGGCTTGGGAGCGAATGATGGCCTCATCCGCCGCGTTTTCTTTTATGAGGGTCTGCTCATATCGCTCATCGGCTGCGTGGCCGGGTTGGTACTGGGCCTGCTTTTTTGCCTTTCGCAACAAGCCTTCGGCTGGGTCCGGTTTGGCGAAGGCGAAAACCTGATTACCGAAGTTTACCCCGTGGATATCCGATACAGCGATTTCCTGCTGGTTTTCCTTACCGTATTCGTTATTTCCGCCCTTATTTCATTGGTGTCTTCGCGCCTGAGCGTAAAGCAGACCGTACGGTTGTCTTGATGTGGGCCTGCTTTTTCGAGGGACCATTCGAAAGCGATATATTAACCAGTTAACCTAATGACTTGACAATATAAACAGAATCATCTAATAATCTCGCCATTATTTGAAGTTCTTCTTTCTAGAATCACTACCGGTTCTTTTGATGGAATGAATTTCCTATACTTCTCAGTAATTTCATATTCAAACCCTTCCCAAACCTTGGTGTTATCATCATATCGAAATGCCAAACGCTGCACTTTATTATTATCTTTTGTGGTAAATTCAAGAATACGATAGTCTTCATAGTGGATTCCTGGAGGTGAAAAACTTACCGTTCCCGCTTTGTAAGTTATCCACTCTGGATGGCCTTCGATTTGCCCATTTAGTTTAAACTTAACATTTGTTCCTATTCCGTTAATCGAAGTGCGGTAATCGCCGGAAAGCAATACTGAATAGTAAGTGGTATAAGGCTTCTCGAATGCATACGGCCCTAAACTTTTGATAAAATAGATACTGTCAATCCTCATACCCCTTTTGTAGTCCATTTCAAGTAGCATTCTATCGGGATTCTCATAGGATATGAAAAAGCGGGTATCGTCATATTGCCCCTCCCGAAAATATTTTAGGTTCAATATGAGTGGCCGAATCAGTTTCTTCTTTTTTCCTTTCTTCTTTATTTTGGGCTTGTTAAGTTTTCCGTGGAAGGATAAGACATAAAGTTCCTCGTCGCATATCGCAATGGCTTGTACGGGCCCGCTAAACCTCGGATAATTTGAAATGGTGTGTTTCGTCAGGATATCTTCTATCGCTTTTTCGGGCAGCCATATTTCTTCACAATCCGTCCATCGTTCCGGCAGTTGCGCAAACAGCGGTTGCATACACATGTGCAGCGTGAGACAACTCATTAGAATGCGGATAATCATAATTTTCAATCTAACGGATAAAACCAAATTCCCTCTGCGTCATAATATCCAGATTGAGTAAGGCCGTACCCTGCATAAACGTCTATATGGTTTAAACCTAGCATACTAAAATAATATGCTATAGCAATATGCGGGAAGCTTCGTTGTCCCATATTTCCAATACAAAGTTATTGACTTTCAAGTTAATTTTGATGTTTGTCGTTAGTGATCAGAACTGTTACCTTTGGCATTTATAATTCTATCTAAATAAAGAAATCTAAACGTTATTTTTTTGGTTTCGGTGAGGGAACTTGCCCCTTAACCGCTTCAATAACATCCGGCTTTCCGACTACTTTGGTCACTGGCTCTATACTGATAATCCTTTTTAACAGGAAAACATTATAGTGGTCAAATTGAAGGGTATTTGGCGTTATACCTTGTAAAGACGTTGGCTTTTCATTAACTTCAAACGCCTCCCATTCACCCTTAAGTACCCAGAACTTCCCTACATATGTGTTGTTGTACCAAGTAAACACGTCGTTTGTTGCTTTGAGTTTATTCATGTCGATTTGGGGCTCCGATTCGGCCCCCGAAAATATATGGTCAATCGAATGATAAAACTCATTTTGTGCTCCTTCCACCAACGAAGAAGAAAGATAAACGTCGTTAAACATATAGATGTACGGGTGATTGCTTACGAGGTCTCTGAAATGTAATGCAATGTGTATAGGATCTCCATTGCTGAGTTTTTTATCATTTGGCAGTATTTGACAGGAAAAAAAATCTTCGGCAGACCCCATGCTGAAGCGCTCAATGGCCTTCCCTTCTGCATCGATGCTATCGACCGCTGGCGGCAGGCCCGGCACTAAAACGTTCTGACCGCCCATTAAATATACAAGAAGAGCCTCTTTCTCCACAATCCCTTTACGCTCATATTGGAGCTGGGCATATGCAGGATCAACTCGCAGAGTTAAAATAACAACAATAAATAGGCAACAAATTCTGAAAAGAATGCCAGCAAGGTCAATATTAAAAACGAAGTGATAATGCTGGGATGAGCTCAGTATTGGCATTTTATATTCAATACATTTCCTAGTATCTAACGTCTCTATTTCTTTCTGCAATAGCTCCAATGCCAATCGAACTTCTTGATTTCTTTTCATAATTATTTGATTTATAATTCCTAGAATAGCCCCAAAAATATGTGGGCAATATACGGTGATTATTAATCTACATATCGGATTACCCCTGCGGTTTCATCTATGATCTTTTCAATCTGTTCATGGGTTGTCGGTTCTTTAAAGAAATAGCTGATTTCGATGCAACCTCTACCTTTCTTCTGGATGAAAACGACCTTGCTGTATGGATACTTTTCCTCGTACATAGAGGTGCAGTTTCGGTAGAACTCGCCTCCGTTGTCTGCATTGTATTTCTTGATGAGAAAATTTGGTTTATAGTAGGTGATTTTGTGATTGATTGTGTCGGCAAAGCGTATGATATGCGCAAGATACACCTTGTCGGAATCATATTCAGGTTGCCATGCGGCTATTTCTTTCGTAAAAGCTTCAGCCAAGGGCCGTAACACAGCAAACCCGATCCGGATGCTATTGTCGCCATTGCCTATCGTATAAATCATCGTATTGTTTATTTCCCGTTGAAGGCAGGTGAAATCCTTACCGGAGTCAAGCTCACGGAAACCTTCTGGCATACTGAAAGTCGCACCTACCGTCTCTAACGCTGTCTTAAACCTCGTGTCGATTGCCCTAGTAGCTTGCGCTGATGCATGATGGTTAAAAAACGAATTAAATGAAAATGCAAGGCAAAACGCTAGTGCCGTCCTCTTTGAAGAAACAATCATAACGTTTGATCTTTAAAACAAATAATCCCCGCCGTTTGGTCGATTACATCCATCACGTAATCCTTGGCACTGTCAGTATAGAAGTAGGTTATTTCGATATGCCCCCGACCACGTTTGTAGACAAAGACGATTTTATGGTATGGATACTTATCTTCATAGGGAAGGGTGCAGTTCCGGGTATACATCGCCCCGATATCCGCATTGAATTTTTTCAGATGTTGGTTGTTAAAAAACAACACCTCATGATTAATCGTGTCTGCTTGGGCTTTTATGGTGTTTAGGTGGGCCATTTTAACTTCAAAATTGGGGTTTTGCCGCCTCATTCGGTTTAAAATCCTTTCCGAAGGCTCGCTGACAAACGAAAATGCAATACGGATGCTACTGTCCCGATTGCATATCGTATAAAGCATGGCGTTTGTAATATTGTAATCCCCACATGGAAATCGCCTACCAGCGTCTAGCTCTGAAAAGTTGTCCGGCATGGTGAATTCGGCATTAAAACTAGTGAGACCACCTGCCATCCTTTTAAAGTACTTTTCCTGATAGGAAACAAAGGAAGCACTGATAAAACCTACCCACAAGAAACCGATCAACACTTGGCTGCTGAATCGCGGTACAACCCATTCCTTGGTCATTGCTTTTCCAGATTTCGTTAACGCTTACCGATCTATCGATAAACACTTAAGATAAAGGTAGTTGGTTTGAATTAAAATGCAAGAAAAAAAAGAAACCCACGTTTGCGGTTGTTGTTTTTCACCGGTTCCGCTGCCGGCTCTTGTTCCCTTCGGAAATCTGGCGGATGAAGTTACCCCAAGCGAAGGGGCTCAACAGCGGGTTCGCCATGCGCTGGTTTACCGCTTTGTTGGTGAGCCCGATGTGGTTTTGCGTAGCACTATAGCTTTGTATTTCCTGCGCACTGCGGGGCGTCACCGCAGCTAATGCAGCCAACGACTCAGGTGAAAGGTTCTTCTTGGCTACCACGATGTCATCATCAGCGATTTCGAGCGACATGAAAGCCATGTTGAACTCGTCGATACTGGCCCAAGGATAGGGGGTTACCATGGGCAGCTCCTTGAGCTCAGCCTTCATGTTTACCATCGCCGTATACTTGTCCTCAGATACTTTCGGGATGATTACACGTGCCGATAGGTAACCCACCGAGGTGAAAAGGATGGTGTCGCCCTCATGTGCCACAAACGAAAAATAACCTTGGTGGTTGGCATTTACCGTATGGTTCTTGTATGATAAATTCGTGACAGACACATAGGGCACGACGACGTTTGTGTCGGCATTGTGGATGACCCCACTGAACTGCACAAGTTTCTTTTGCTGCGCAAACGACATCGTTATCGTTCCCACGGTAAACAAAACAATCAGTATGTTGCGGATCATCCTCATAGCTATGCAACAAAGCTACGTATTCGTAAGTTCGTGCCCCGTTAAATAATGTTAAATCGCCAAATAGGGCTAACCACCCACCCGCGGCATAGGCATGGTGGCGTTCGGATCGTCCATGTCGGTAATGTTGATGGCCTCCACGGCAGTAACCTCCGGAACAGCCTTTTTGATGGCCTGCTCTAGGCCCGCCTTGAATGTCATGATGCTCATGGCACACGAAGCACAGGATCCCAAGAGCTTTAGTTTCACCACATTATCTCCCGTGATCTCGTCAATGCTCACGTTACCCCCATCCGTCTCGAGATACGGCCTGATGGATTCCAAAGCCTGTTCTACTCTTTCCCGTATTTCCATAACCTCTATGATTATTACAAGTCTGTAAAGATACGGATATTTTCCTAATAATGCATACCGCGCCCATCTGTTAAACTCTGTTAAACTGCTTGCCACCACCGCTTTTTCGCCATACCTTGCGCTAAAAATATAATTGACAGGTATTTTAAATTCACTTATCTTTGCAGGATGTTTATAAACAGGCGAATAACGGCATGGATTGCCGGGGTGTTCTTGGTAGTGATGGTTGCCGGGTGTAAGAGCAGGTTTGAAAAGCTACGGGCCAGCAACAACATTGCCCAAAAATATCAGGAGGCGCTGAAATATTATAACAAGAAAAAATACAGCAAAGCCCTCATCCTGTTTGACGACCTTGCACAGCGGTATCGCGGCCAGGCAGAGGCGGAAGACTTATATTACTACGCCGCATATACCAACTATTATTTGCGTGATTATACATCAGCAAGGTTCCACTTTAAGCAATTTACGGATACTTACCCAAACAGTGCCCGCGCCGAGGAGTGCCGCTACATGGGCGCTTATTGCTACTACCTGGAGTCGCCAAAAGTAGGGCTCGACCAGGAATACACCTACAGGGCCATCGAAGCGCTGCAGCTTTTCATCAACCTCTATCCCGATAGTGAACGGGCAAAGGAAGCCGCAAGCCTCATCGATAACCTTCGTGATAAACTCGAAACCAAGGCGTTCAACAATGCGAAACTCTACCTTGATATGGGGCTGGATGGTGACTACCGTGCAGCGGTAATCGCGTTTGAAAACGTGTTGATCGAATTTCCCGACACGAAATATGCGGAAGAAATGGAATTCCTGAGCATCAAGGCGCAGTGCCTCTATGCCGAGCAAAGCCGCATGGCACGACGGGAAGAGCGTTATGACAAGGCACTCGATCTTTATGCCAGCTTTGTGGCGGATTATCCGGACAGCAAGTTCCGTAAAGAGGCCGACCAGCTCAAACAGGATGCCGAAAAAGGCATTGAAGCAGCCCAAAAGTACGCTGCACAGGTGGCCTCAGCAAATGCCGACGCGGAGTCGGCCGAAGAAACGATCGAAACAACAAATTGAAGGAATACATTTCAAAAGATATGAGTACTCAAATTAGCAATACCACCCCCAACACAACGGTTACGCGTGATTTACGCGACCTAGACAAAAAAACGGACAATATCTATGAGTCCATCGTTATCATTGGGAAACGTGCTAACCAAATCTCGGTAGACGTGAAAGAGGAATTGAATGGCAAGCTTGCCGAGTTCGCCACCACCAACGACAACTTGGAGGAAGTGTTTGAAAATCGTGAGCAAATCGAGATCTCCAAACATTACGAACGTTTACCCAAGCCTTCCTTGGTAGCCATCGACGAATTCCTGAATGACAAGGTTTACTTCAGAAACCCAGATACGGAAAGCGACGAATAGTGAGCATCCGGGGAAAGCATGTCCTGCTAGGTGTATGCGGTAGTATTGCCGCTTACAAATCGGCCCACCTGACTCGCCTGCTAATCAAGGCGGGCGCGAAGGTACAGGTCGTCATGACTCCCGACGCCACGAATTTCATCACACCGCTTACCCTGGCCACCCTTTCGGACAACCCCGTATTGGTAGATTATTTCCATCCCACATCTGGCGAGTGGAATAACCATGTGCATCTTGCGCTGGCTGCCGATGCGGTAGTGGTGGCACCAGCGAGCGCCAATACGTTGGCAAAATTTGCGCAAGGATTGTGTGATAATCTCCTTTGTGCCATATATTTATCGGCAAAATCACCGGTTTTCGTGGCGCCGGCCATGGACCTCGATATGTGGCAGCACGGCAGCACCCGGTCTAACATCGATCGCCTCAAGGCCTTCGGTAACCACGTCATCCCTCCGGGAGAAGGGCCGCTGGCCAGCGGTCTTTCAGGAGCGGGACGCCTTGCCGAACCCGAAGAAATCCTCGCCTTTGTCGAAGCACATTTTTCCGGGGGATATCCGCTGGCTGGGAAAAAAGCCTTGGTCACGGCCGGCCCCACACAGGAGGCCATCGATCCGGTACGGTATATCGGTAATCATTCCAGCGGCAAAATGGGATACGCCATTGCCTCCACGCTGACCGATTTGGGCGCCGATGTGACGTTGGTAAGTGGCCCAACCACATTGCCTGCACCACCTATGGTAAAAAGGGTATCGGTCATATCGGCCGCTGAGATGCTCCAGGCCTGCCTAACCCATTTCCCTCATGCCGACATCACCGTGATGAGTGCCGCTGTGGCCGATTTCACACCCAAAGATGCCGCCACCCAGAAAATCAAAAAGGGGAATGAGCACCAACTGGACCTTGAGCTTGTTAAAACGACCGACATCCTGGCCACACTGGGCCAACAGAAACGGAAAGGGCAGGTGCTTGTGGGTTTTGCCCTCGAAACCGATGACGGCCGGGCCAGCGCACAAGATAAACTCCGCCGGAAGAACCTCGATTTTATCGTCCTGAATTCAACGCGCGACAAAGGTGCCGGTTTCGCAGGCGACAGCAACAAAGTTACCATCATTGACCAACACAACTCCATCGAAGAATTTGACCTGAAACCCAAGACGGAAGTTGCAGCCGATATTTGTGCTCGTATCGTTGGGCTAATCAACGCTTAAGTTGACTGGACTCCCGCACGTCAAGCCTTACGGGAAGCTTGACGGTTTCAACCTCCCTATGCGCCTTCCGTTCAATTAAACCGACAAGCAAGTCAGCCGCCTGCCTGCCGATTTCGAATGCGGGCTGATACACCGTAGAAAGGGGTGGTGTAAGCATTCCCGCAAACTCGGTATTGCTGAAACCAATAAGCGCAAGATCGGTAGGAATACGGTAACCCAGCTCGTGCAACGCGCTAAGGCTATGGGTGGAGAGCTGATCGGTTGTGGTAAACAGGGCCTCCGGCCGCTCGTCCAGTCCGAAAAACGAACGTATGTTTGCGGCTACGCCTGCCTTCAGTGTTTCGCCGTCCGTCGGCGCACAGATCCGTACATAATCCGCCCGATAGTCTATTCCATTGGCAGCCAATGCCGCACGGTAACCTGCCCCTCGCTGGTCGGCAAAATAGATGTCCGGCCCAATATTGAGCATCGCGATACGACGGTAGCCATTATCGATCAAATGCTGGGTGGCCAAAAAGGCTCCCTCGCGGTTATCGATACCCACTTGGTAGGTGTTGGGCCGCTCGCTGATGCGATCGAAAAACACAACCGGCATACCCGTCGCCGCCAGTTGATCGATATGGCCCATATCTATCGACTCGGCAGAGGGAGAAATCAACACGCCCTCCACACCACGGGCCACCAGCTGCTTTAGGCAAGCCTGCTCTTGGAGCAGGGACTCCTTGCTCTGCATAATGATGATGTCATACCCCGAAGCCACACAGGTGCCGTCAATACCGTCAAGCATCCGCGACACGAAGCTATTGTCTATGGAACACACCACAACCCCTATGGATCCGCTTTTGCCTTCCTTGAGGCTTTTCGCCATCCGGTTGGGGAAATAATTGTGCGACTGAGCGAAATCGACCACGCGCTTTTTGGTCCCCTCGCTAATTTCATAGCTGTCCCGCAATGCCTTGGATACCGTAGAAACGGATAGACCCAACGTTTTGGCGATATCACGTAATGTTATGTTAGGCATGCTACAAACGTAATGAATCCATAAAGATAAGTATTCCTAGTCTAATCGCATCATGCTGTGAAAACGTTATCTTTGTTGAAAGCTTCAGTATCAAGTTATGAATAAATACTTGCTTCGGGGGATTATCGGCACCGCTTCAGGGCTCGCATTGGGTATGCTTGGCCTGTATCTCATGCGTGGCGGCTTTTTGGGTTACAAGTGGATACTCGTCTTCGGGGTTATCGTCTTCGGGGTCGGTTTTTTGACCATCGTATATAGCCTCATTCGAAAAATCGAACGCAAAAGCCTATTGGATGGACGACGGAAAGACCCAACGGATAATGATGACTAGGCGGAAGCGGAACCCCTTCACCGATGCGTTCAACGGTATCGTAGCATCCTACCGAAGCGAGCGGAACTTACGGATCCATATCGCCTTGGCCCTGGTCGCTATCATACTTGGTTGCTGGTTCGGCCTGAGCCGGGCAGAGTGGTGTTGGATCGCACTGTGCATTGCGATGGTCGTGGTTGCGGAACTGGTCAACACGGCCATCGAAGCATGGATAGACCTCGTATCTCCCCAAGAGCACCCCCTAGCAAAAAAAGCGAAAGATGCGGCGGCGGGCGCCGTGCTGGTTGCCGCTGCCTTTGCCGCGGTTGTGGGTGGAATCATTTTCTTTCCCAAGGCCTGGACCCTAATTGTTGGATGATATGCTGCATAAAACCCGAGGGATCGTATTGAAATCAACCCATTACTCGGAGAGCAGCGTGGTTGTCCAGGTATTTACCGAGAAATTCGGCTTGCAATCGTATATCGTCAACGGCGCCCGGAAACCGAAGGCAAAGATCGGCATCACCCTCCTACAACCCCTGCATCTGCTCGATATGGTGGTATATCATCGCATAGGCCCTTCGTTGCAGCGTATCTCCGAGGCCCGGCAACGGCCGGCTTTTCAGACCATACCCTACGACATGGGTAAAAGTGCGGTCGCGCTCTTTCTGAATGAAGTGTTGTATAAATGCCTCCGTCATCAATCGACGGATGAACCTTTGTTTAACTACGTGTTCAATGCCGTGTCCTGGCTGGATAATACCGAGAAAATGTCAGCCAATTTCCACCTCCTCTTCCTACTTAAGCTATCGCGCTACTTAGGCTTCCACCCCGCGCAACCGAAGCCGGGCCAAGCGTTCTTCGATTTGAAAGACGGCGTATTCTGCAGTCGACCCCCCGCACACCCGTTGGTGTTGGAGCCACCATATACCGCGCTGTTTGCCGATTTGCTGGCCACTTCTTTCGATCAGTTGGAAACGCTACGGCTTTCGCTGGCAAACCGCCGTTTCTTACTCGGCAGGATTCTTGATTTCTATCAATTCCACGTAGACAACTTAGGCGAAATAAAATCACATGAGGTGCTGGAGGCCGTACTCGACTAACAGGATCCGAAAACAAAAACCGCTTTCAGTTGTTTCGATAATGCATAATTTAACCCCCAATTTCCTTACTTATGTGGCAAGAACAGAACAACACCCTTTATCAGTCGTTTACTTTCGGAAACTTCTCCGAGGCCTTCGCTTTTATGCTTCGGGTGGCCCTGCTGGCTGAACAACACAACCACCATCCTACGTGGACTAACACCTGGAATAAGGTGGAAATATGGCTTTCCACGCACGATGCGGGTAATATTGTGACCGAAAAAGACCGGAACCTGGCAAAGGCCATTGATAACGTACGATAATGCAATCCGGAAACAACCCGATTAGCCGCTTCAATCAGGTCTTGCTCTTTGTTGTGCTTTTTTTCGGCATCCTCTATTTCGCTAAGCCATTTTTCATCCCCCTTGCCATCGGTACGATGATGGCCATGTTGCTCGTACCGCTTTGCCGGCGGCTTGAGCGGCTCCATATGCCCCGGGGGCTGGCCGCCGTAGGATGTACACTATTTGCACTGGTACTGCTCTTGGGTATCGGTTACCTGCTGATCAACCAGATCATAGCATTGGGGAACGATATGCCGCTTATCGGCAAGAAGCTGAACGACATGCTCAACTCGGGGCACGATTTCATATCCGAACACTTCCAGTTGCCTATAGATACGCAAAAGGCCTACCTGCAAAACCAGATCGAGGGATTTTCAACCCTCGCCGGAAAATATGTTGGCGACATCTTCCGCTTTATATTATCCTTCCTCGTCCACTTGCTGATCATCACAGCCTATACCATCCTACTGCTCATCTATCGCCGACGATTCAAAAATTTCGTGCTGGCATTGGTGGTCCACTATGCCGGACCTGCAAATTTGGATGAAGCCCGCGGCGTGGTTGACAAAACCACCGACGTGGCCAGTTCGTATTTGACTGGGGTTTGTATCGTAGCCCTGATTTTTTCGGTCATCAATACCATCGGCCTAACCATCATCGGGATTGAAAACGCGCTTTTCTTCGGCGTTATGGTCGCATTTATCAATATTATCCCTTATATCGGCTCGGTAGCGGGCAGCGCCATCGTGGTGCTCTATACCCTCATCACGCGCGATTCTTTGGTTACCCCTGCTGTTGTCGCCTTATTCTTCATCGTATTGCAACAGATAGACAGTTACGTCCTCACACCCAAAATAACAGGGAGCAAAATCCAGTTGAATGCCCTGGCTACCATTATGTCCATGCTGCTCGGCAGCCTGGTGTGGGGAGTAGCGGGCATGATCCTATTCGTACCCTTCCTCGGTGCCGCCAAAGTGGTGTTTGACCATGTCGACTCCCTGAAACCTTATGGAAGCTTGATCGGTGACCGTGAGGCACCGCCCCTAAAAAAAAGCCGTCCCGATAAAGAATATCGGGACGGCCAAATACAATAAATATAGTGATAGATAACCCTTAGATTACCTTAACATTTACCGCATTTAGTCCTTTTCTACCTTGTTCAACATCGTAAGAAACGTTGTCGTTTTCACGAATTTTGTCGATCAGGCCTGATGAGTGAACGAAAATTTCACTTTCACCCGAGTTAGGAACGATAAAACCAAAACCCTTGGTTTCATTGAAGAATTTTACTACTCCTTCTGCCATTGTATTGAAAAATTAAAAATAATAAAAACCAAAGGTATACATATTTATTTGTAAGTCAGCCAAAAATAATTACCTTTTCCTGCCCCCAATTTCCAACCTTCCGATTATAAGAGCCTGTTTAAATCTTTTTTTCCCTATCTTAGCACATATCGTCCTTGTCTTTTGTTGTTTATCAAAAAGGACGCAACGCTTTCAATTTTTACGCAACACCCCATACGAACTAAACGACATGGCTTATCAAACTGCATCGCTAAAGAAACTGGCTGAAGAAAACAATAGGATAACAAAACTTCCTTTCTCCATCCGCATACTGCTTGAAAATGTACTGCGTAACCACGATAATTTCGCCGTTACCGATGAACATTTAAATACCCTCATCAACTGGGACCCTTCCGGCACCGACAAGGATATCCCTTTTAAGCCGGCCCGCGTGCTGATGCAGGATTTCACGGGCGTACCTGCCGTCGTAGACATCGCGTCTATCCGTGCGGAAGTAATCCGGAAAGGAGGCGATGGCAGCCGGATCAAACCGGCCATTCCCGTAGACCTGGTCATTGACCATTCCGTCCAGGTCGATTATTTCGGAACGAATTATTCATACCAGAGCAACGTGGAGCTTGAGTACGAGCGCAATGCCGAACGGTACCAATTGCTCAAATGGGGCCAACAAGCGCTTACCAATTTTACCGTGGTGCCCCCCGGAATGGGGATATGCCACCAGGTGAATCTGGAATACCTCGCCCAAGGTGTGATCACCCGTGACGGGTGGGCGTTTCCCGATACACTGGTAGGAACGGATTCCCACACACCGATGGTCAATGGCATCGGTGTAATCGCTTGGGGCGTCGGCGGTATAGAAGCCGAAGCCGCCATGCTTGGCCAACCTATCTATTTTACCTGCCCACAGGTGGTCGGGCTGAAGCTGACGGGGAAAATACCTGCCGGATGTACGGCCACAGATATGGTACTAACCATCACCAAGCTACTGCGCGACTACGGGGTGGTCGGCAAATTCGTTGAAGTCTTCGGGGAAGCACTCGATCACCTCAGTGTTACCGATCGGGCCACGATTTCAAACATGTCCCCCGAGTTTGGTTGTACCGTTACCTACTTCCCGATCGATAACCAAACGCTGGAATACATGCGGCGTACCAATCGGTCGGAAGAACAAATCGATCTCGTGGAAGATTACTGCAAGGAAAATCTGCTGTGGCGTACAGGAAACGAAGAAATCCAATATTCGCACGTCCTTGAACTGGACCTGAATACACTGCAACCCACGGTCTCGGGCCCAAAGCGGCCACAAGACAAAATATGGGTGAAAGATTTGAATACCCAGTTTTCGCATCTTTTGGAGCAAGAATACCAACGTACGTACTTACCCGTAAAAAACCGGCAAGAACATGCATGGTTATCGGAAGGGGGATCGGGCAGTGAATTTACGTATGAGCACCGGGCTAAACCCAAAGAAATTCAGGTAGAGACTGATGACCTCCGGTCCGTTCGCATAAAGATAAAAAACAAAGAGTACGTACTTAGCGATGGCAGTATCGTCATCGCGGCCATTACCAGCTGTACCAATACTTCCAACCCGGCGGTGATGGTGGGTGCCGGGTTGGTTGCCCGAAAAGCCGTAGCACGGGGCCTGCGCACCAAAACGTGGGTAAAAACGAGCTTGGCACCCGGCTCCAAAGTGGTCACCGAATACCTCCAACGGGCCAACCTCTTGGAAGACCTGGAAGCTTTACGCTTCCATACCGTCGGATATGGCTGTACTTCGTGCATCGGCAACAGCGGCCCCTTGCCGCCGCACATTGCAGAAGCCGTGGATAAAGGCGATCTCGTGGTAGCCTCGGTACTCTCGGGAAACCGTAATTTCGAAGCCCGCGTACACCCGCAGGTAAAAATGAATTTCCTGATGTCACCGATGCTGGTGGTAGCCTATGCATTGGTCGGCCGAGTCGATATCGACCTCATCAACGACCCATTGGATTACGACCCTAACGGAAACCCCGTTTACCTGCGCGACATCTGGCCTACGCAACAGGAAATCGTGGATACCATAAATAGCTGCATGCGTGTTGAAGATTTCAAGGCTGTCTATGATGTGATCTTCGACGGCGGGGATGACTGGAAACAACTGGTCGCTCCCGAAGGAAAAAACTTCGGTTGGAATGATAAATCTACCTATATACAGGAAGTTCCGTTTTTTAAAGACATCAGCGATGAACCGATGCCCACGCAGGATATCAACGATGCCCGGGTATTGCTCTCACTCGGCGACTCCGTTACAACCGACCACATATCGCCAGCGGGTTCGTTTAGTGCGGATTCAGCGGCGGGGCGATACCTGGTGTCAAAAGGTGTGAAACCGCAAGATTTCAACTCCTACGGGTCGCGGCGGGGCAACCACGAAGTGATGATGCGCGGTACCTTCGCCAATGTCCGCATAAGGAATAAAATCACCACGAAAGAAGGGGGGTACACCACCTATTTCCCTACCGGTGAAACATTATCCGTCTATGACGCAGCGATGAAATACATCGAATCGGGTACACCGCTCGTTGTATTGGCCGGCAAGGAATATGGTAGCGGATCTTCCAGAGATTGGGCGGCTAAGGGTGCAAACCTACTCGGTATCAAGGCCGTCATCGCCGAAAGTTTCGAACGTATCCACCGCAGCAACCTCGTGGGGATGGGGGTGCTACCACTGGAATTTCCCGAAGGGAAAAATGCGGAAATTTTGGGACTGGATGGTTCGGAGACTTATTCCATTACGGGCGTTTCGAGCGAGCTCATACCGCATAAACTCATGGAGGTAACGGCCACAAAAAGCAATGGCCAGGTCGTCTCCTTTCAAGCCCGGGCCCGTTTCGATTCGGCTATCGAGGTAGAATATTACCGCCATGGCGGTATATTACAGTACGTACTTAGGGGATTCCTGAAACAATGATGTACTTATGTAACTACTGAGCGGAGCCAAAGGCGTTCCATCCCTGCGCTTTGATGGGATGGACATTGCCCGATTTGGAAATCAGTTCATGGCCGGCCGACTTCTCCGTAATATGGCCAATGATACTGATATCGGCTTGGCCCGATAACTTGTCGTAATCTACCTGGTTTACCGTGAACAAGAGCTCATAATCTTCACCGCCATTGAGTGCGCAAATGGTCGGATCGAGTGCAAATTCACGCGCGGTATCATAGGTCATCGGGTCAATGGGTATCTTTTCCTCATATAGCCGGCACCCTTTTTCCGAAGCGGTGCATATGTGCAGGATCTCGGAAGCCAGTCCATCCGATACATCGATCATTGCCGTGGGCTTTACATCCAACGATGCCAATAACTGGATGATATCCCTCCGGGCTTCCGGTTTAAGCTGGCGTTCCACAATATAATCCTTACCTTCCAAATCGGGCTGGATAGAAGGGTTCTCCAAGAAAATCCGTTTTTCGCGTTCCAACAACTGTAAGCCAACATACGCTCCGCCCAAATCGCCCGATACACAAATCAAATCACCTTCTTGGGCCCCGCTGCGGTAAACAACATCCTCCGCTTTGGCGTGCCCTATGCTCGTAACACTGATGACCAAGCCCTGTGCCGAAGCCGATGTATCGCCACCAACCAGATCCACTTGATACTTCCTGCATGCCAACAAGGCACCGGCGTACAGCTCCTCAATGGCTTCGAGTGGAAACTTACTGGATAGGCCAATTGAAAATGTTACCTGCGAGGCCGTACCATTCATCGCGTAGATATCACTCAGGTTTACCTGTACCGCCTTATACCCCAAATGCTTGAAAGGCATATACCGCAGATCAAAGTGGATTCCTTCCAGCAGCAAATCGGTGGATACCAGAGTCTTGAACCCCGAAAAATCTAAAACAGCAGCATCGTCACCGATGCCCTTCGTTGTGGATTTCTCCGTATATTCAACGGCTTTCGTGAGATGGTCTATCAGACCAAACTCGCCCAGCTGATCGATATGGGTGTGTTCTTTGTTATCAAACATATTAAAGTCCTAATTTCGCAGAGATTTCCAACATCCGCTCGATCGGCCGCTTGGCCCGATCGATGACATCTGCCGGCAATACGATCTCGGGTTGCTCAAACTTCATGCAGTTATACAGTTTCTCAAGGGTATTGAGCTTCATATATGGACAATCGTTGCACGCACAAGTGTTATCGGGCGGCGCCGGGATGAACGTTTTATGCGGACTCGCTTTCTGCATTTGGTGGATAATACCACTCTCGGTAGCCACAATAAATGTGGTTGCTTGCTGTTCCTTGGTATATTTCAACAGGCCCGATGTAGATCCAATGTAGTCGGCCGTATCCAAGATATGTTCCTCGCACTCGGGGTGGGCGATAAACTTGGCTTCAGGATACTCGGCCCGAAGCGCATCGATACGCTCCTGCGAAAAAATTTCGTGTACCATACAGGCCCCATTCCAGAGCACAAGGTCCCTACCTGTTTTTTTCTGTACATAGTCGCCAAGGTTCTTGTCAGGCCCGAAAATGATCTTCTGATCGGCTGGCAAGCTATCCACAATCTGTACCGCATTGCTTGATGTACAGACAATATCGCTCAAAGCCTTCAACTCGGCCGTACAATTCACATAGGTAATCGCAATATGATCGGGGTATTGCTCCTTGAATTTGGCAAAGAGATGCGGCGGACAACTGTCCGATAATGAACAGCCCGCTTTCAGGTCTGGCAACAGCACTTTTTTCCCGGGGGATAAAATCTTCGCTGTCTCCGCCATGAAGTGAACGCCCGCAAATACAATCACGTCTGCATCGGTCTTGGCTGCCTGTTGCGACAGGCCTAGACTGTCGCCGATATAGTCGGCAATATCCTGTATTTCAGATTCCTGATAATAATGGGCAAGGAGGACGGCGTTCTTTTCCTTCTTTAATCGATTGATTTCATCGACCAAATCCAATGCGGGGTCAATCGGTGCATCGATATACCCTTTGTTGTCCAATTCAGTTAAATATCCGTTCATGACCATACAAAGGTAACTAAACAAATTGATTTGGTTTCCGGTTTCCAACAGGTCCAATAAGTAATAAATATTTTAAATAAACCTTTTATTATTGTTTGTTAGGGTGTTGGTTTTGTGAAGAAAGTATGGGGTTTTTATTTTGATTTGTGGCTATTGTTTATTTTTTAACATCTTATTAACAAAAAATTGAGGTGTTGTTATTGAGTTACAATGGTTTTTATTTTGCCAATGGTTTTGCATCCACATTATTTTGTATAGTATTTATTCGGGAGGATTTGTTAATATTGTAGTGTATTTCTAACGGTTTTCGATGGCGGTTTGTGCAGAAAATATAGAAAGTTGGCCAAGGATGGAGTTATCATTTTTATTCAACCGTTATTAGACACGTTATTCACACGATTACAGACATTGAACCAGGTAGTCAGTTTAGCCTTTTTTTGTTTATGCGTCAGGTAGATTTTTTAGTTATCGGTTCGGGGATAGCCGGGTTGAGTTTTGCCTTAAAAGCGGCTTCACGTGGTAAGGTGATGATCATTACCAAATCTAATGAGGACGAGTCGAATACCAAATACGCGCAGGGCGGTGTCGCCGTTGTTGTGGATAAATCGGATTCATTTGAGAAGCATATTGCTGATACCCTGATAGCTGGCGACGGATTGTGCGATAGAAAGGTTGTGGAAAATGTGGTTAGGGAGGGTCCGAAACGGGTTCAGGAGATTATAGACTACGGAACCCATTTCGATAAGAAGACAGATGGCGTGTACGATTTGGCAAGGGAGGGAGGGCACTCCGAACATCGGGTACTCCATCATAAAGATATCACAGGTTTCGAGATCGAACGCGTATTGTTGGAGAAGGTCCACGAAAATCCCAATATCGAAATATTGACCCACTATTTTGCGGTGGATTTGATTACCCAACACCATTTGGGGACGTTTGTGGATAGAAGTACCAGGGATATCACGTGCTACGGGGTCTACGTGTTGAATACGGTAGACCATAAGATGGAGCGGATTTTGAGTAAGGTAACCGTGATGGCGTCGGGCGGTGCCGGGCATATTTATTCGAGCACCACGAATCCGGTGATTGCAACGGGAGACGGCATCGCTATGGTATACCGTGCGAAGGGAAAAGTACGGAATATGGAGTTTATGCAATTCCATCCGACAGCGCTTTACAATCCGGGGGAGTATCCCGCATTTTTAATATCGGAGGCCGTGAGGGGTCTTGGTGGGGTACTCCGTCGGGGAAACGGCGATAGGTTTATGCGGGAATATGATGAACGGGCGGATTTGGCACCGCGAGATATTGTCGCTAGGGCAATCGATGCGGAAATGAAGAAGTCGGGTGATGATTTTGTCCTGCTCGACGTTACCCATCGAAGCAAGGCGGATATATTAGCTCATTTTCCGAATATT
Organism: Parapedobacter sp.; assembly: GCF_053550995.1. Taxonomy (NCBI): domain Bacteria; kingdom Pseudomonadati; phylum Bacteroidota; class Sphingobacteriia; order Sphingobacteriales; family Sphingobacteriaceae; genus Parapedobacter; species Parapedobacter sp. Next base: position 7,757 of record NZ_JBMQOC010000004.1, on the reverse strand, counting down.
TATGCCAAGTGCTTGTCCATTGGAATTGATTTGACGCGTGACCATGTTCCCGTGACACCAGCGGCACATTACCTTTGCGGAGGCATTATGGTAGATGAACACGGACGATCTTCGATTCGTAATTTGTACGCCTGCGGCGAATGTTCTTCAACGGGTCTTCATGGTGCTAATAGATTGGCGTCCAACTCATTACTTGAGGCGACAGTGTTTGCCCATCGTATTTACGAGGACGCTGTGTCAATGGTGGATTCACTGGTATTGCCGACTGGGATACCGGATTGGGATGATTCGAATACGGAACTTTCCAATGAGGATATTTTGGTAACGCATAATTTGCGCGAGACGCAGAAAGTAATGAGTGATTATGTAGGTATCGTACGTTCGGATTTTCGGTTGGAGCGGGCCATGCGGAGGCTGGGCCTCCTATATGATGAAACGGAAAGTTTTTATAAAAATACCCGATTATCAGTAAAATTATGCGAACTTAGGAATGTTATCCAAGTTGCGTACTTGGTTATTAAATCGGCGATGAATCGTAAGGAAAGCCGTGGTTTGCATTATACCACGGACTATCCGGAGCGTGCCGATAGGTTGGTTGACACCATATTTTAGCTATATATCCCTTGTATTATGCCATTGATTCTTCCCGTCGAAGGGACGTACCCTGTTATTGAATCGGATTGTTTCATCGCGGATAATGCGACGGTGGTCGGCGATGTGAGGCTGGGAAAGCACTGCTCGGTATGGTTCAATGCGGTAATCAGGGGTGACGTGAATCGGATTCGGATCGGGACATATACCAATATCCAGGATGGTGCGGTTATACATTGTACCTATCGGACGGCTCCTACGATAGTTGGTAATTTTGTGAACATCGGGCATAATGCCGTGGTACATGGTTGCGAACTGAAAGATCGGATATTGGTAGGCATGGGTGCCATTGTAATGGATCACGCGGTAGTGGAGGATTACGTGATTATCGCGGCGGGGGCTGTGGTGCTATCGGGAACCCACTGCGAAAGTGGTTACCTCTATGCGGGGGTCCCGGCCCGCAAAGTGAAGCCGATTACACCCGAGCAGCGTGTAATGCTCGATGAGTTGCCGGACCGCTATGTGATGTACTCGGAGTGGTTTTCCTAACAGTTATTCAGGCACCGTTATGATTTCTTCTTGTTCCCAATTGGCCCTGATAATAAAGGTTTTACCTAGGTACCATACCCGCTCGGGTTGTTTCGTCTCATAAACATCGCCCGTGTCCCATTTATGGTTGTTGTTTTCGTCGTATACTACCCTGATGGTGTATTTGCCGCCGGGGAATTGACGGAAAGGGATGTCGGTGGATTTGCTTATGGGGACGCTGCGATGGATGACGTCCATTTTTTCATTTATAAGCTGGATAAGGTACTGATGGGCCGTATCAGGAACATTTATTTTCAGTACGATGTCGCCGAAGTCCTCCGTTTCGTCCATGGTGAATGTTTTGGTGATGGGCTTATTTTTATCGGAAAAATAACCTACAAAAGCTCCTTCTTCAAGCGTGAGGATATAGTCGCGCTTCGGCCGCCAGTTATATCGTAAAATGTAGCGGCGCTGGGCGGCCGTATCTTTGGCCAACTGGAAGTTCGTGACCGGGACGGAATCAGCGAGGAGCGTGATTTTGCTCCTGTCAATTGATTGGACAGGTGAACCTGCGGTGAGTTGGATGTGCTGTATGCGATTGACTTTGTTCCCCGAAAGATTGTCAGTGATGATGAAATCGCGATCGTATTTGTCATTGCGCCCGCGGCGTATCGTCACCGTATCTAACGTTTCCCCGTGGTTACTGAAACTTACTGTCAGTGAATCAAAAGTGAGATCGTTGACCCATAACACGGCGGAATCCTGATTGGCGGCGTACTCAACGTGTTTATCGGCATCGAGGTTTGGGGGGTGGATTATCTGCAGCCCTGCATTTTCCAATGGTTTGTTAAAGGAAAAGGTGATTTTCCCATTGGATTCGATTTTCCTGTCGAGCAAACGGAAGTCCCGTGGTATACCCTTTGACACTTCAAGCAGTATTCCGGCAGTGTCCTTATCAAGCGTAATAGAATCGTTGAGGAAGCCGATCGACTCGCCGGGCGCATTATATACTCTGTCGTTATTTTCTTCTTTCAGGGCGTATATGCGGTAGGTGTCTTCACGTAGATTTTGAAGTTTGAAAGCGCCGGCGGAATCGGTGAGTGTAAAGATGTTTGCTTTTCGTTTACCAAATATGGTGTCTTGGCGGGTTGGTATAAGTAGAACGGTGATTTCTTTTTCAGGCAGCTTGGTAAGGGCATTGACTACTTTTCCGGAAATACCCAGGGAGTCGATGATGTTTCCGGTTGAGAACACGTAACTGTAATTGAGTAGCGGATTTCCTTCATTGAAATCACCAATGGCTTTTCCGAAGTTGATGGTGTATGTGGTGTTTTCCTCTAGGGTGTCCGGAAGGGTGATTTCGATATTTTTACGCTTTACCCGAGGGTTGATGGGTTGTTCGAGATCCGGAGATACACTGATTTCTTTAAAAGGGTTGGAAAGCTTGATGAACTCATCGAACTGGATGACTATTTTTTTGGCATCGAAGTTCCGGGTAAGGTTCGGTGGAGTTTCTCCCAGTATGGTTGGCGGGATGGAATCCTTGGGCCCTCCTTGAGGCTGTTGGATGCTGGCACATTGCCAGGTCAACGCAATTAGAATAATAAAAAAGGGGAAAATAACCCATTTTCCGTTTGAGGCTATTTTTAAGCGATTTAAGCTATTTTTATTTCTTGACGTGTCTTGCATTGGAAAAATCGAGAAAACTCCTTGTGAAGGATATATGGAGCTTAATTATAATTTTATCTAAACAATTGTAAATCAACAAATTAATTCAAATGTACCATTAAAACGGATATATCCGATGGTGAAACGCCAGAAATCCGAGACGCTTGGCCGAGTGTTCGGGGTTTTACCTTGAGAAGTTTTTCGCGGGCTTCTTTAGATAGCGAAACCAACGAAGCATAGTCAAAATTCGGATTAATTTCTTGGTCTTCCATCCGTTTCATTTTGTCAACGATTTCTATTTCTTTATCGAAGTAGCTTTCGTATTTGACTTGGATCTCCGCCTGTTCTACGATTTCGTTATCGTAGGAAACCAACAGCTCCGCGAATTTCGGATCCGCTTGTGCGATGTGGTGTACGTGCACATGTGGGCGGCTGAGTATATTAACTAACCGGGTTTTCTGCATGATGGGGCTGGACCCCAATTCAGCTAATATGGGGTTTATATTTTCGGTCCCAACGGAGTTTTTGCGGAGATAATCGACGAGCTTCGCTGCAGAAGCAATCTTGGTTTTTACTTTTTCCAATCGGTCGTCATTGACCATTCCCAATTGGTGTGCTATGGGCGTGAGCCGGATATCCGCGTTGTCTTGGCGGAGCAGGAGCCGATGTTCCGCTCTTGAAGTGAACATGCGATAGGGTTCTTCGGTTCCTTTGGTTACTAGATCGTCAATCAATACACCGATATACGATTCTGACCGCTTCAAAATAAGTTCGTGGCCATCATTGATTCGTTGGTGGGCATTGATTCCTGCAACCAAACCTTGGCTCCCCGCTTCCTCATAACCGGTCGTGCCGTTTATTTGTCCAGCAAAGAAAAGATGCTTAATAAGGTGGGTCTCCAGGGTAAGATCTAATTGCAAAGGCGGAAAGTAATCGTATTCAATGGCGTATCCGGGTCGGAACATTTTTGCATTTTCGAAACCGGGGATAAGTTGCAGCGCTTGCTGTTGAACCTCTTCGGGAAGGGATGTCGAAAAGCCATTGACATAGATTTCGACCGTTTTCCACCCTTCTGGCTCGACGAAAATTTGATGGCGTTCGCGTTCGGCGAAGCGATTGATCTTGTCTTCGATGGAAGGGCAGTACCGGGGACCCAAACCTTGAATTCGCCCGGTAAACATAGGGGACTTCTCGAAACCCTCTTTCAGTTTGTCATGTACGGCTTGGTTGGTATAGGTAATCCAGCAGCACCTTTGTTCAGAAGGAAGCTCTACATCCGTGAACGAGAAGCGGCCCCGCTGTTCGTCTCCCCATTGCTCTTCCATTTTGGAGAAATCGAGGCTTCGGCCATCCACCCTCGGTGGTGTGCCGGTTTTCATTCGTCCCGATTCGAACCCCAATTCCACCAGCTGTTCCGTTAGTCCGGTGGCCGCTTTTTCTGCCGTTCTCCCTCCTCCAAAGCGCTTTTCGCCTATGTGGATGGTTCCGTTCAGGAACGTCCCGTTCGTAAGGATGACGGCGTCGGCATCAATGGCTATGCCCAGGGAAGTGACGACCCCTGTCGCCCTGCCGTTTGTCACTTGTATGGCTTTTACGGTGTCTTGCCAGATATCGAGATTGCTCAACGATTCCAGCTGGAGGCGCCATTCTTCAGCGAAACGCATGCGGTCATTCTGGGCCCGTGGGCTCCACATCGCTGGGCCTTTCGATTGGTTGAGCATCCGGAATTGAATGGTGGTTTTATCCGCAATGATACCCGAATAGCCGCCCATGGCGTCGATTTCACGGACGATTTGGCCTTTGGCGACCCCCCCCATGGCCGGGTTGCAGCTCATTTGGCCGATCGTGGCCATATTCATAGTAATCAACAAAACCGAAGAGCCCATGTTGGCAGCCGCTGCAGCGGCTTCACAACCGGCGTGCCCCGCTCCTACTACGATAATATTATATTTTTTAAACATCTACTTCTAATTTGTTCCACGTGGAACGTTTCTTTTTAATGATGTTCCACGTGGAACATCATACATATTCGCTTAAGGCGAGCCAACGCGTTGTTTTGGCGTCGAGTTGCTGGGTTAGCCGATCTATCGTTTCGGCCATAGCGGCGATCGACTGGTAGTCCGTTTCACCGGCCAGCTGATTCGTTTGTTCTGCAATTTGCCGTTCCAGATTGGGAATTTCGTTATCTAGTAATTCGTATTCCCGTTGCTCACGGAAGGTGAGTTTGGTCTTGGTTTCCGGCTTGGCAGGTTTTTCAGCGGCTTTCGCTGGACTTGCTTTTTTCGGAGCATTTTGCTCGGCCTCCCGCTGTTCGGCCTTGAATGCCGCATAATTGCCGTTATAGCAGATGACTTCGCCCATGCCGTCAAAAATGAATAACTGGTCCGTAAGGCGATCCAATAGGTAGCGGTCGTGCGACACCAATAAAAGGATACCTGGATAGTTTGCAAGGAATTCTTCCAATACATTGAGGGTATCGATATCGAGGTCGTTCGCCGGTTCGTCTAAAATCAATACATTCGGATTCTTCATCAATACCCGCATGAGTAGCAATCGCTTGCGCTCGCCGCCACTAAGCTTGCTTACCAGTCCGAATTGCTTTTCGGGGGGAAATAGAAACAACGTAAGGAGTTGGGCCGCGGTGAGGGTGTCGCCGTTGCCCATGGTAATATACTCGGCTACGTTCTTGACGACATCGATGACCCGGGCACCGGCATCCACGGTCAGCCCGGTTTGACGGTAATATCCGAAGACCACCGTCTCCCCCACGGCGACTGTGCCCGAATCGGGTTCGGTGACTTTGGTGACCAAGTCGAGGAATGTACTTTTTCCGGAACCGTTTCGGCCGGCTAGGCCAATGCGGTCGCCTTTCTTGAACACGTAGGAAAAGGCGCGGATAACATGCTTTCCGTTGTATGATTTGGCAACTTCTTCCAGTTCCATTATTTTTCCACCCAATCGGCTAACTTTAACGCTTAATTGTACCGAACCTTGAGCCTCGCCCTGTTGCGTTTTGTCTTTCAGTTCATGGAATGCATCGATCCGGGCCTTTGATTTTGTGGCCCGCGCCTGCGGCTGACGTCGCATCCATTCCAATTCACGACGGAGCAAGTTGCGGCTCTTCACCAGCGCCGTTTCAGCTGCGGCGACCCGCTCCGCCCGCTTTTCGAGGTAATAACTGTAATTTCCGTTATACCGTTGTAAGGAGCCACCCTCCAATTCGTAAATAGAGGTACAGACGTTATCGAGAAAGTATCGGTCGTGCGTAACCAACAGCACGGTCTTCTGGCCGGTTACCAGCCATTTCTCGAGCCATTCGATGGTTTCGATGTCCAAGTGATTTGTCGGCTCATCGAGGATATATACGTCGGGCTCGTCGATGAGCAACTTGGCTAGCGCCAATCGTTTTCGTTGACCCCCCGAAAGCGTGGCGATCTGCTGGGAGAGATCGGTCAATTGGAGGCGTGACAGGATTCCCTTGATGGTGTGCTCGTATTCCCATGCATTGGCCGCGGAGAGTTCGTCGCTCAATTCGGCTAATTTAATCGCGTCGGCAAGGGGGTCAGATACCAGTTCTTCATACCGCCGGATGAGCTGCTGTTGTTGGTGATCCGCGCTATAGATAAAATCCGAAATAGTAGTAAACTGTTCGAAATCAGGGTTTTGTTTCAGATGGCCCCAGCGGGTTCCCTTCTCGCAGACAACCTGGCCCTCCGAAGGCTCCACGGCACCTGAAAGGATACCGAGCAGGGTGGATTTGCCCGCACCATTGGCACCGACCAACGCGGTCCGCTCACCCCGTTGGAGAGCGAAGTGTAGTTCCTTAAATAGCCACTTGTCGTGGTACGAATGCCCCAACCGTTCGGTCGACAAAATACTCATATCCGTTTTTTTATATCCGCCCAATGGTACGTATGGACGCCCTGCTCACCTGTTATAGCCACCCGGCATAGCGCTTTCGACACCCATGCGGCCGGAATGGCCTTGTATTTAGATAATCCGTTGATTAATAAAGAGTTAATCACCTTAAAGATGGCACGACCCAGCGATTCCATTCCCCTTTTTTCCCGGCGGTCGCCTGTCAATAGCGACGGTCGGAAGACATGCGTTTGCTCAAAGCCCAACCGAATGATATCCCGTTCGGTTTTCCCTTTCATCCGAAGGTAGAAATTTGACGATGCCGGATTGGCCCCTACTGCCGAAACGAGCAAAAAGGCCGATGCCCCATTATCCTTCGTATACTGTGCTGCGGCGACGGGATAGTCATGGTCGATCCGGTAATATTCATCCAGGTCGGGAGTTTTCTTTTTCGTGGTGCCCACGCAGCAAAAGATGTGGTCGCCCCTAAGCTGTTCTCTGATATTATCCAATGACCGGTGGTCGGCAAACAGTTGGCTCAACTTGGCATGCCTGACGCCGGTGTCGCGACGGACAACGATTGTGACCGCCGCATATGCCGGACAGTTCAGCAGCTCTTGCAAGAGATGCCCGCCGATTAATCCGGTGGCGCCGAACAGGATAGCTGATTTCCGAGTTGCCATATTCCGGTGCAAAAATACGGAAATTTTGCGGTTCCATGTGGAATCGCGAAGAAGTGTTGGTAATGTAGGGTTTTACCGGAGCGTGATCATTCCGAAGGAAGAAACACGTCTATGATGTCTAGGGCGTTCAACATCGGGCTTTCGATCGGTACGGGGTATCCTCCTACTTCCTTGAAGAAGGCGAGCCCGAGGCATAGGACCACGGGTAATCCTGCGGCGCCGGTATCGAGCCAAAACCGTTGCTGGGGCATTTGCCCCGAGGCAGGAAGGATGGGAGAATGTTCGTGACAGCTGTAATAGGTCTCTTTTTCGACATCTATAACGATGGCAGCCACGGTGAAGCGCGCCCCGGTTGCCTCTTTCGGTAACGACAGGGTGGCTGCGGCCCATTGTTCCCGAAAGATGACCTGTAATTCCCCCGAGTCCTTG
>NZ_JBMQOC010000003.1:0-5990 GCF_053550995.1 Parapedobacter sp. | reverse complement strand
GTGGCATGAAGCAGAGGAAAACAGGTGCCTCCGGCGGGCGCTCGCCGCGCAGGCAGGTTAGGTTAATGTTGGTGGGTGGGATACCGGAAATATCTTACTTAGTTTATGAAAAATCTGTCCAATGATTGGGGGGAATTATACCTGGACTCCCGGGCCGATACCCTATGTGGCTACGAGCTATGGCTATTATCCGTTGTGGCGCGAAGGGGATGATTTGTTTTTTATGGGTAAAGACAAGGCAACTGCCGCAGCTAGTGACGTTATCGTTGCAAGTGCATTCTTTGGCATTGCGGGAGCACTCATGGCTTCTAATGCTGAGGCTGCTTTTGAAATGAAACTTGACCACCTGAATGGTGGTTTTATCCGGCTGCGTGAAATTCCCAACGTAGCTCGCCAACTTTAATTGGTTAATATGAACCGTATCACACGTATCAGCCTGAACCTGGCCTTGGGTCTGTTTTTAGGCATATCTTTTGGATGGGCACAGCAGTCGCAAACCGGCTTCGACCGGTGGCAAGTATCACTGAGCGGTGGCTATGGGTACCGGCCGGCAAAAGTCAATGCCAATGTACCCAGCGAATTTATTTCCTATGCCAAGAAATTGAAAAGTGGATGGGTATTGGATGGCACCGCTTATTATTTTCTGAACCCCAAACTGGGCTTGGGGCTGCATGCTAACCGGTTTGCCTCATCAAACAGCCTGGCAAACGTGTATGTAACCGATGTATACGGTAATACCCAATACGGTACGATGAGCGACAATATCTCCATTACGTTTATTGGCCCTGGCGCAGCCTTCCGACGTACATTTCATCAAGGAAACACCTTTCTGGTAGGTGCATCACTGGGTTACATAGGCTACCTGAATCGTTTTGAGGTAAATACCACACAGCAGCGGATCAAAGGGGCGACCGCCGGATACATCGCCCATGCCAGCTATGACATCCGATTATCGGATCATTTGTCAATCGGGGCAAAGGTTGCAGCCACTACCGGCATTCTGGGCAGGTTTACCATAGATGGAAACACGATGGAGCTGGATGACGAAAACAGGGAAAACCTCGGTCACATCGATATCGCTTTGGGAATACGATTCCGGTAACATCGCCTGTCGGAATATCCAGCCATCGTCGTCCGTTAAACTCTCGATTATTATTCGGAAATTTGTATAGCCACAACAAAGGCATCAAGGGAAACAAAACGAGGATATCATGACTTTTCAGGAAACAATCAATCAAGACAAACCGGTACTGGTCGATTTTTTTGCCGAATGGTGCGGCCCCTGCAAAACGCAGGCTCCCCTATTGGAGGAGTTGAAAGGACGCATGGGAAATGAGGCGACCATCATCAAGGTGGATGTAGACAAAAACCCGCAGGCGGCAGCCAAATTCGGTATACAGGGCGTGCCCACATTGATGATTTTCCGAAAGGGTGAGATAAAATGGCGGCAGTCCGGCGTTTTCCCCACCAATGAGCTGGAGCGGTTGCTGCGCGAAAACCTTTAGCCCGGATGATCCATTAGCTTTCGTGGTGAGGGCCGTAAATGCCACGGATATTTATATCTTTGGAGTTTAACACGAAACGGAGCACCAATGAGAATACCTACCAAGACCCTCGCCTGCGGGGTGATGACCATGGCAATTTTGGCAGCCTGCAACCACCAGCCGGATGCGCAGAAGACACAATCGGGATTGGATCGGCGCGATTTCCAGACGGTGGTAAACGGCGACTCGACCGACTTGTACGTCCTTCGCAATGCGAACGGGATGGAAGCCTGCATCACCAACTACGGCGGCCGCATCGTGTCGTTGATGGTACCCGATGCAAAGGGCGAATTTCGTGATGTGGTGCAGGGGTTTGCCCATATCGATGGGTATACTGCCGAACCTTCTTCTTTTGGCGCCACCATGGGCCGATTTGCCAACCGCATTGCCAACGGGCGCTTCGTGCTGGATGGCGATACCGTGCAACTGGACCGCAACAACGGCCAGCACACCATCCACGGCGGTGGGCAAGGCTGGCGCGGCCAAGTGTTTGATGCCAACCAACCCAACGATAGTACGCTGGTGCTGGCCTATACCTCGCCCGACGGCGAAAGTGGTTTCCCCGGCGAGGTAACCGTGCGCGTAACGTTCGCCGTGAACCAACGCAATGAACTGGCCATCAACTACGAAGCGGAAACCACCGAGAAAACCGTGATCAACCTCACCAACCACAGCTTTTTCAACCTGGGCGGCGACCCGGCAAAGACGATAATGGATCATATTTTATATGTAAACGCCACCCAGTATACCCCGCTTGATAGCACGCTCATTACCACCGGCGAAATAGAGCCCGTAGCGGGCACGCCGTTTGATTTTACCGAACCGGTACCGATCGCCACGGCATTGGCGCGCGACTCCTTAAATGCTCATCTACGGATAGCGAGCGGCATAGACCACAACTTTGTGTTGAATACCAACGGAAGCATCGACCAACCCGCCGCCCGGCTGTATGCACCCAGTAGCGGCATCGCCATGGAAGTATACACCACCGAGCCGGGCATGCAGGTGTACACCGGAAATATGCTCGATGGCTCGCGCACGGGCAAGGAACAGGTGCCCTATGCGAAACAGACCGCCATTTGCCTCGAAACACAGCACTTCCCCGATGCCCCCAACAAACCGCAATGGCCCACTACCGTGCTCGAACCGGGCGAAACCTATACCAGCACCTGCATGTACCGTTTTTCGGTGGTGCGCTGATCGGTGCCCGCGGCAGTGGCGCGGGCTGGAAATGTAAAAAAGTGTTAAAAAATAAAACTTTTTGAATAAAAATGCGTTATTTGCGTTTTTGCAACGTGTGATGGATTTGTGGTGGCGGCGGCTACCGATTAACTTAGATGAATACCGAATCAGCTTTTGGAGATTCTAACTACCTATAACAAGAAATGACCTCAAGGAAAAATGTACTTGCACTTGTTGTGCTTGGTGTAGTCGTATTGGGTGCCACTTTTATTTCGCTTTCTTCTTTTGACGCTACTCCCGAACAGCCGATGGCGCTGGCCGAACCGGAAACCGTGGCTGAAAACAGCGAAACACTATACGGGCTGGCCATGGAGGGGTTTGATATCGAAACGCAGACCGTGAAACGCAACGAGTTCTTATCGGACATCTTGCAACGCTACCAAATCGACTTGCCGAGCATATCGGTGGTCGCCGAGAAGGCCAAACCCGTATTTGATGTGCGGAAAATTGCGGCAGGCCATGATTATACCATCTTCAAGGATAAATCGGGCAAGGCCCATTATTTTGTGTACCAACCCAACCCGATTGATTACGTGGTGTACGACCTGCGCGAAGATATGGCCGTATACAAAGGGCAGAACCCCGTGGATACCAAACTCGAGACCGTAGCCGGCGTCATTCAAAGTTCGCTGTATGAAACATTGGAGGCGAATGGTGCCAGCCCCGACCTGGCGGTGCAATTAGCGGAAATATACGGTTGGGCGGTCAATTTCTACCGCATCAATAAGGGCGATTGGTTCAAACTGGTATATGAGCGCAGGTATGTAGACGGTGTGCCGGTAGGTCCGGGACGTATCGAGTCTGCCGTGTTTGGACACGATGGGAAGGAATACCAGGCGTTTTATTTTGAAGGTGCCGATGGCGAACGCGGGGCTTATTACGACGAGCATGGAAAAAGCCTGCGCCGTACATTCCTCAAAGCGCCGTTGAAGTACAGCCGGATATCATCGCGGTATTCGCTGCGGCGGTTCCACCCCGTGCAACGCCGGTGGAAAGCGCATTTGGGTACGGATTTTGCCGCTCCGCACGGCACACCGATCGTCGCTACGGCAGCCGGCGTGGTAGTGGCATCGACCTATGGCCGCGGTAACGGCAACTACGTTAAAATTAAGCACGACAACGTATATACCACGCAGTACCTGCACATGAGCAAGCGCGCCGTGAAACGCGGCCAACGGGTTAGCCAAGGGCAGGTGATTGGCTATGTGGGAAGCACCGGGCTGGCTACCGGCCCCCATGTTTGCTACCGCTTTTGGAAACATGGCAAGCAGGTGGATGCCCTGGCACAGGTGTTCCCGCCGTCGGAGCCGATCAACGAAAAATACCGTACAGCCTTTAACCGAACACGGAATGACCAACAGCAGGCGCTGGCATCGGTAGGTTTCGAAAAACAGAGCAACCTGGAAGTTTACAGCACGTTGGCATTCCACATCGACCAGCTTTTCGAGCCCGTTGAAAAGGATAGCACGCTGTTGGGTGGTTTCACGGCCAGCGTACTCTAAACGACTTCGTCGGTTTAGGTGTTCCGCTTTTTGATCAGGATTTTCTTTCCTTTTACCAGCATCCGCATGCTCGATCGTTTGATGGAGATATTGGTTCCCCGTTGCTCATTCAACGTATCTGCCGCGTCATAGGCGGCCAGGATGTTTTTATAATGCAGCAACCCGATGACGGTGCTGCCCCGCGCCGCCAATACCGGCAACACATCCACGTTTTCCTGGGTCATTTTATGGATGGCCTCCTTAAGGCTGTTTGTGGCCCGTAAGTATGCAGGCTGTCTTTTGATCAGCGATTTAATGGGTTGCCGCTGATCTTGGTGATGGGAGAATATGCTGGATGAACTGACAATGCCGATGTATTGGTAATCCGGATCGACCACGATGTAATAGTTTTCGGCGTGCCCTTCGGCGGCCGACCAATTGCGCAGTTCTTCGATGGTATTGTCTCCCTCGATGACGGTGCTGGCCTGCTCGATGGCTTGGCCCACCGTCAGTTGGTTAAGCTGGTCGGGCTGGTAAGAATCGGGCGTGTGGATACCCCGCCGTGTGATCTTCTCGGTCATGATGGTCGTATCCATAAACAAATAAGACACGAGGTACGCGCCCACGCACGAGCCCAGCAACGGCAGCATGGCATTGAACTGCCCCGTGGTCTCCAGTGCAAAGATGATGGAGGTGAGTACCGCACGCGACGCCCCTGCAAACATGGCCGACATGCCCACCAGCGCCGCCAGCGGGAGGCTGATGCCGCATGTGGGGAAAAGGGTGAGCAATACGTGGCCGCACAATAGACCAATGGCCGCCCCGATGGTTAGCAGCGGTGCCAAGGTACCCCCCGATGTACCGCTGCCGAGGGCGATGACCCACGACAGGAATTTGAGCAGGCACAGCGACAATACCACGGCCAAGGGGAGGCTGTTGTTGAGCAGGTCGGTGATGTTTTCGTAGCCAACGCCTAGCGTACGGGGGGCAAAATAGCCCACGATGCCTACCGCAAGACCACCGATGGCCGGCCACCACATCCAGTGGAACGGCAGCCGCTCGAATGCATCTTCTACCCAGTATACGGCCTTGGTGATGCCGATGGAAAGGAACCCGATAGCGATGCCAATGATGCTATAGCTAAGGATAGCCGGATTGGAGGCGGTGGGAATGATATGCTCCAACGCAAAAACGGGCGTGGCGCTGAACAGGAAATGGTGCCCGGCCGCGCCGGTGATGCACGCCAGTGATACGGCAATGAGCGATTTGGGCGTGAACTCGAAAAGCAATAACTCGATGGCCAGGAAAATGGCCGCTACCGGGCTGCCGAAGATGGCCGTCATACCCGCCGTGGCGCCGGCAGCCAGCAGGATTTTACGCTCGGAATGCGAGATTTTGAGGAGTTGGCCCAGCGTAGACCCCAATGCACCGCCGGTGGCTATGATGGGCCCCTCGGCGCCGAATGGTCCACCGGTACCGATGGCGATGGCCGACGAGATGGGTTTCAGGTAGGTGATGGAAGGCCTGATTTTACTTTGGTTGGTCAGCACCTGCTCCATGGCTTCCGGAATGCCGTGCCCCCGGATGGCCTTGGAACCGTATAATGCCATTAACCCCACAATCAACCCGCCGATAGCGGGGATGATAATGACCCATATGCCCAGGTTGGCCCCCCATGGGCTACCCTCATGGAAGGAAAGCGTGCCGTAAAAGGATAGGTTGG
>NZ_JBMQOC010000002.1:0-28553 GCF_053550995.1 Parapedobacter sp. | reverse complement strand
TACAAGGATATCAATGGCGACGGCGTGATCGATTCCTACGATCAAATAGCCATCGGTGATGCCCATATACCCGAATTGAACTATGGGTTTGGTGCCAGCATGTCGTATAAGGGGTTTGACGTCTCTGCATTTTTTCATGGTGTTGGCAACGTGACCCGCATTATCGGCGGCGGGCCACTCTACGGCCAAAGTGGCAATATCCTCGTCTACGGCCAAATCTATTCGGATGTTGCAGATAACCGATGGTCTGCCCGAAATCCAGATCCCGGCGCAACTTACCCTAGATTGTCCATGATAGAAAATAGCAACAATCGCCAACCCTCTACATTCTGGCAACGGGACATGAGTTTTATCCGACTGAAGAATGTCGAACTGGGATATTCCTTGCCGAAAAGCTGGATAAGCCCCGTAAACCTCTCCACGGTACGCTTTTACGTGCAAGGACAGAATGTGTTGACCTTCAGTAGTTTTAAATTGTGGGATCCGGAGTTAGATACTTCGTATGGAGGCGTTTACCCACAGATGCGCATATTGAATTTTGGGTTGAATATCATATTGTAAGCAAGATGAAAATATACACATATTTAGTTTTAGGAGTGGTATCAATCGGGATACTTGGTTCCTGCGAGAAATACCTGGATGTGGAACTTCAGAACCAGATGAGCCTGGAGGAAGTTTTCGATAAGCGACAAACAACAGAAGCATATTTGGCGCAGATTTACGGATTTCTCCCGAACGAGAATGACATGATCGGTGGGGAAGGGGGGATGGTACCGCTAAGTGATGAAGCGCTATTTTCCTGGTTAGCTTGGGTTCCCTGGCTTAATATAAATATCGGATCCTGGGGACCAACGACCGGCGACTACCAAATTTGGGAGCATAATTATCGTGGAATAAATCAGGCGACCATTTTCATGAATAACGTTGACAAAAATGGGGAGCTGAACCAGCAGTCCAAGGACGTAATGAAGGCCGAGGCTCGTTTTTTGCGTGCATATTTTTATTTCTGCCTATTACGCCGATACGGGCCCGTGTATATCTGGGGGGATCAGGACGCGGACATACTCATTCCTTCCGACTCCGTTGACCGTCACCCTCTGGCGGTTAATGTCGACTTTATCGTGTCGGAGTTTGACAAAAGCATTGCGGTATTACCCGCCCAGATCACAGATCAAGCGTGGCTAGGGCGGGTCACCAAAGGAGCCGCCATGGCGGCTAAAGCTGAGCTATTGCTCTATATGGCGAGGCCATTGTTTAATGGTACGGAACTGTACCGGGGAATGAAGAATAGAAATGGCGAGTTTCTGTTCCCGCAGGCTCCGGATCCCGATAAATGGGAGTTGGCTGCAAAAGCGGCGAAGGACGTAATTGATTTGAACCAGTATACCTTATACGAAGACAATACGGAGGCCGATCCGTTTAGGAAAGCCATTAAATCATACATGGGTATCTATTTCGATAAATGGAACTCGGAGATTATTTGGGGCAGATGGATAAACAGTGGGTTTGATTACAACGTGCGTGCGGCTCCGCCCCGTGTGGTAAAGGAAGGATACGGTGGGTTTGCCCCCTCATTGAAATTAGTGGATACTTATCCAATGGCTGCGTCCGGCCGCTTTCCGATTACGGGATATGGGCCGGACGGTACACCGGTTATCGATTCGAAATCAGGTTACCAAGAAACAGGGTTCACCGAAAATTTCATACATCCATTGGATAATTTTGCGCCTATCAAAGCGCATAACAGCGTGGTGGGACGAGACGCTCGTTTTTATGCGTCTATTTTAGCAAACGGTATGTATTGGATCAACACCTTTCACGGGGAGAAGCTTGTTACTTTTTATACAGGTGGTACATCATCCTATACCCAAACGGGCGATTGTGTGAAATCCGGCTATCTATGGCGTAGAATGAGCGACCCGACCAACGATATCGAACAGGGGCAGTGGGGGCAGTTTGCGTGGCCTTATTATCGGCTAGGTGAAATTTATTTGGATTATGCGGAGGCCTGCAACGAGAAACCCAACCGTGAGGAAGCCGAGGCGTTAACTTACGTCAACCTCATCAGGAGACGCTCGGGTTTGAACGACCTGGAAGTCGCTTATCCCGAAGTGATCGGTAACCAGGAACTGTTGCGGGAGTTGATCAGGAAAGAGCGGATGGTTGAATTGGCTTTTGAAGGGCACCGATATCACGATTTGCGTACGTGGATGTTGGCGGAAGAAGAAATGAACGGGCCTTATTATACCCGTAACCTGACGTCTACAACGTATGAGGGCTCGTGGTCGCGCACAACATCCGTTTTTCCGGGAAATCGGGTGTTCCAACCAAAGCATTATTTCTTCCCGATTCATCAGGATCAGCTGAGTGAGATGCGGAACATTACGCAGAATTACGGATGGTAAATTAAGCGGGAATTATAAACATGAAACCGTCATGATTTTCAAAACCACACAGTGGAATTATTAAACCGAGCTTGCGAGCTCCTGAATACCCATTAAGTGAATATTTGTGAAGAATCATGAAAGCTTCATCACCAATAAAGAACAAATTTAATACGATGAAAATAAAACAGTCTATCAGAGTATTGATAAGCGCAATCGTTATAAGCTTATGTTTATCCTGCGAAAACACCATGCTTAATAATATGGTGAATGATGAGGTGTATCTGCTGAAAGAAGGATTAAATGAAGTGAATGTTTTCAATTTTGAGCAGCCAAGTATTCCGATCCATGTCATTAAGTCGGGCGCTGGGCAACGTGCCGTACAATTGAGTCTAAACGTCGATCCCGATCTATTAAATGCGTATAACCAGGCCAATGGAACCACATACAAAATGATGGATCCGGCAGTATACCAACTTAAAACCTCGTCCATTGATATGGAACCAGGTACTTACGATGCTGCTTTTGAACTCCTATTTGACAGTGAAAAATATAACCAAGAGATGGACAACGATCCTGACGCCCGTTTTGCCATTCCGTGTACCATAACGGTTCTGGACCCGCTGGAAAATGATCCGCAGAACATGCATACAATCATTGTTCCCAACGTGTTAGATCCCTATATCCAGTTTGCAGCCGCTGGTTTTCTGTCCGACATCAATACCATTACGTCGGCCAGTTCATCCCATCTTTGGTATTATTTGAAAGTGGAGTTGAATTACCCAAATAATCAAGATGTAAATTTTACGGTCGGCACGGCTAAAAATCAGGTGGAATTGATTGGGCAGTATAACGAGGAACATGGAACAGACTATAAATCGTTGCCCGAATCCATTTACCAAGTCGAAGAAAATCCCACCATACCCAGGGGGACGGACTATGCGGCCCTGAGTTTCCAGGTTTTCAAAGAGAGACTTGTCGACGAAGGTGTGGCGTATGGGCAATACATGGTGGCGTTGGAAATCGATCAAGTATCGATTAACAACATTCATCCTGTGAACAATTATGTAGTCATTCCATTTTCCTATTATGAATAGACGATCATTTATCAACAGTGTCGCCGTTGGGGGAACGGGTTTAGCAGTTAGCCCTTCCTTTTTCTCTCTTGTCAATGAACCGCAATCAATTATTAAATTGGCATTAATCGGGAAGGGGGGCATGGGAACAGCGGACACCAACACAGCGATCCGGGTTCCGGGAGTTGAGCTGGCTTCGGTCTGCGATATCTATGCACCGCGATTGGAAGAAGCTAGAAAGCAGTGGGGGCAGCATATTCGGTTGGAGAAAGATTACAGGCAGATTCTGGACGACGATCAGATCGATGCCGTAATCATTGCAACCCCCGATCACTGGCATCAGAAAATTGCTGTTGAGGCACTCAAAAAAGGAAAGCACGTATACTGCGAAAAGCCAATTGTCCATAAAAGATCTGAAGGAAGAGCATAGACCAAAGCCCAAAAAGAACGCGGCAAGATTTTTCAGATGGGAACCCAGGGCGTATCAGCGGTGGGCACCCATTTAGCAAAGGCTCTAATCGAATCAAACATCATCGGCAAAATCAACTTCGTAGATGCCCGGTTTTCCGCGGCGCCTTCCCCATTAAATGGCTTCCGTCCCCCGGCAGAGGCCACACCCGAAAATATCTGGTGGGACCAGTTTTTAGGTCGCGCACCCAAAGTGCCGTTCACTCCCCAGCGTTTTTTTGCATGGCGCAACTGGGGTGATTACGGTACCGGACTGGCAGGAGATTTATTTGTGCATGTAATCGCCAGCATCCACTTCATTACCGGCTGTTCAAGACCCAAAAAAGTATATTCAGACGGGGACATACTGTATTATAACGACGGTAGCCGTGACACACCGGATGTTATTTATTCGTTGTTCGATTATGAAAATGAGGCGAAAACGGCTCATTTCAAGATGTCCTTAGGTGCGAATATTGTAGATGGTATCTCCAAGGAATGGGGAAGTACCAACTTCGAAATCATCGGGAATAAAGGGAGCATGCGCGTCACCTGGGATGCCGTTACGGTAAAGACAATAAAAGAAACGGAAATTAAAGGCCTGGAGCGTACGCTTAGGCAAGTGGGAGGGTTTGGCGAGATTAAAAAAATATCCGACACAGAATACGTTTTCTTGGCCAAACCTGATTTTCCTGATGCGCATTTCCTTCATTTCCAGAATTTCTTTGGTGCGGTACGTGGTGATGGAAAGAATATAGCGATGGTGGAGTTCGGCGTCGAGGCATCGGCTGCGGCATTATTGAGTTTCGAAAGCCAGGTAAAGCGCCAAGTTGTTTAGTATAAAATCAATAATGTCACTTTTTATGATACGCAAAATGATCAGTTTGGTGCTTGCCCTTTCCTTCCTTACGCTGGCCGGGGAAGCATGTGCCCAATCGAAGAAAAATGAAAAAGGGTTTTTGGTCCTTTTTGACGGCACCAATATGGACGCTTGGGAGGGAAATACCCGAGAATATGTACTGGAAGATGGGTGCATTGTTATGCGACCTGCACAAGAGATGGGTGGAAATTTATACAGTAAAGACCAATTCAGTGATTTCGTACTCCGTTTCGAGTTCTTACTGACCCCCGGCGCCAACAATGGCTTGGGGATCCGGCACGATATCGTACCCAATGATAAAGGGTACAGTGGTATGGAATTACAGATTTTGGATAATGAAGACCCACAATATAAGGACTTGAAGCCCTATCAATATCATGGGTCTGTATATGGCATTTCTCCCGCAAAAAGAGGATATCTGAAGCAGCCTGGTGAATGGAATACACAGGAAGTGATCGCGAAAGGAGATCGCATAACGGTTAGGATAAATGGTCAGGTCATTTTAAAGACGAACCTAAAAGAAGCCGTGAAAAATATGCCTCCGGATAGTTATTCCAAAGCTGTTTTCAATAAAACCGGCCATATCGCATTTCTAGGGCACGGTTCTGTTGTGAAATTCAGAAATATAAGAATCAGGCCACTGTAAATTTCTAAAAGCTATTGCACGATCTTGTTCGCACAAGCCGAGCTCGCAAACGCCTCGGGCTTCGCCTTGAACACAAAACCCATGCTGAGGATGTATCCCATGGCGTCATGCAGGGCTTGGTTTGACTTAAACATGGGGTTGGTGTTGATATCGGCATGGACTTCGAGGTCTACATGGTATCGATCAAGCAAATCGCAGAGAGCATACGCAACCTCTATGGAACGTTGCACTTCGGCAAGCATGCGTTCCTTGATACTCATTTTTAATCGGGTGCGGTCTTGGTGGATGTACATGAACCCTCCCTTGCCTTCTCGGACAAAGACGATGACGGTGGCGAATTCGGTTGTGCCACATTTAACTTGTGAGTCGGTGCCGATGCAGACTTTGAGTTTGTTACCCAAGGTATACTCCCGGGCGATGGTGGTGGATACTTCGTCAAGAATGGGCTGGCGTATGGGTTCGCCACTGAATTTTTTCCAAGTCATAAAATTGGTTTTTTTGAACGATACGGAAAAGAACGCTATTGCAGCGAGTTAAAGGTAAAGATAAAAGCGCCTTAATACCAATAACTTGATGTGAAGTTTTTATGAACAATGAAGTAGTTTTTAACAGTTAAAAAACTACTCCTGTGCCCCGTAAGCCAAATCGCCGGCATCGCCCAGCCCCGGCACGATATAGGCTTTGCTGGTGAGCTCACTGTCCACGTCGCCAATCCACAATTGCGCGTGGGGTAGGAAAGCTTGTATATGCGTGATGCCTTCCTCGCTGGCGATGGCCGAAACGATAATGAGTGATTTGATGTTGAAATCGTCAAGCAGCTCTTTGCAGGTAAGCACCATGGTCCGGCCCGTAGCAAGCATGGGATCCACAAGGATGACGATACGGTTATTAAGGTCGACGCTGCTGACGTATTCTTTGCGGATTTCGAAAGCTCCGCTTTTTTTGGTTTTTCGGTAAGCCCCGATGAACGTGCTTTCGGCTTGGTCGAATACGTTCAACATCCCTTGGTGCATGGCTACACCCGCTCGTAGGATCGTAGCCAATACGGGTTGTTCGGCAAGGAGGGCGGTTTCTGCGATGCCCAAGGGTGTTTCTACTTCCGCGGGCTCATAAATAAAAGTTTTGCTGATTTCGTAAGCAAAAATTTCCCCCAAGCGTTCCAGGTTCCGCCGGAAACGCATTCGGTCTCGTTGCACCTCAACATTCCGTAACTCGGCGAGGAAATGATTAGCAATGCTGTTCCGCTGGGTTAAGATGGTAAGCATATTCAAACTTAGCTAAAGTTGTGCGTGTATGCAACTATAACCGAGTTGCATGTTGCGTGTTCTCCAATGCATAAACACCGTTACGCCGGATTGGTTTGGCTATCCTACGGCATTGTTTTTCAGCAAGACCACAGGCACGTCGGCAATATTGAGCAGCTTTTTGCTGACGCTGCTGTGGAAAAGCCGTTCGAAGAAGCCGTAATTCCGCGATGCCATAAGGATAAGGTCGATCTGATTTGCTTTCACGTATTCGAAGATACCATCTGCCTTATCGCGTGCCTCGCCCACCACTTCAAATACGGGGTCCACTACACTGAGCATCCCGATCAGCTCGTTTTTACTTTTTAGCTTGCCGGGTGTTTGGCCGCGTGTAGCGGGGTCCACATGAACGACATGCAACGAAGCCGCTAATCGACTGATTAATTGGAGAATGCTTTTGACGGGGGTAATACGCTGCACATCCCTCAGGTCTGTGGCGTATACGACATAGTGGATAGGTTTGAAACGGCAATCTCGGGGAACAATGAGCAAGGGTGCTACGCCGGCTTCGGCCACGGCCAGGGTGTTATGGCCAATCAGTGTATTTTCAATATCGGAGAGACCGGCGATGCCCATGACAATCAGCGATACGGCATATTGGTCTACAATGGCTTTTACTCCTAGCCCTACGGGTTTGTCATCCGAAAGAAACACGAAACCATCTTCAGACAACGTTGCGGGTACCCGTAGCTTTGCTGCCATTTTTTCCAGGTGACGAAGGGTAGACAACCGGTACCCCTCACGTTCCTCAAAACCATCTGCCGGTCGGTTGGCATAAGAATGATAAAAAATGACATTTCTCGCCCGAAGATGGCCGGCCATGTCAATCGCATATTGGGCTGCGGTATACGACACGTCGGAAAAGTCGACTGGAACAAGAAATATCTTCACAACATGGAAATTATTTTTTTTGCTTATCAGCGTAGCCAAACACCTTCTGTAATAAGGGCGTGGTCCGGGCACCGCCCAAGTTATCGCGTATCTTCAGCTCTTCCTGAGCTACCTGAAGGAAGAGACCATCTATCGCTTTGCCGGTAACGTATTTCGTTAAATCGGTTTCTATTTTTTCATTGACCAATGGAAGTTCGTTGTACTGCGACACCGCTGCGGCCCAATATTGCGCCACATGGTGTTTGCCGAGGGCACCCTCTACGATCGGACTGAACCGCTTGCCCAATTCGTCGGCGGTGGTTCGTTTGAAAAATTGGGTGGCGGCATCCTGCTGGCCACTGAGAAGGATGTTGGTCGCATCGCGGACGGTCAATTTGGAAAGCGCCGACACAAATACGGGTGCCGCCTCATCCACGGCACTTTCGGCAGCGCGGTTGAGGCTTTGGATGAGCCTATCGCAGAGCGATCCTAATCCAACTGTCCGGAGTGCGTTCTCTATTTTCTGGGCTTCGGGTGGCATGAGTATTTTCACCGCAGCGTTGCCCAGGAAACCATCGGTAACGGACAATGATTTGATACTGCGGTCCAAACCTTGGCTTAAAGCCTGTTTGATACCGGAAGCGGCCTCACTGGAACTGACGGATGATGATGTGCTGCCGGACGTTGTCGGTGCTGAGCCACTATCGGTAGACAACTGGCTAAGCGTATCGCATTGTGAGAACAATAGTAAGCAAGATGCCAGTGAAAGTATTTTTAACCCCTTCATGGAATGATATTTTACGTTGGTAAGTTAAGCTTATTCGTAGCGTACAGTGGCCATCACCGGAAAATGGTCGGAAGGGGTTTTCCCTTCGTAACTATCCGTAAGGATGCCATACCGGATTACTCGAAACGGCTTGGAAAGGAAGATATGGTCAATGCGACCGTTGCCCTTCCGCTTTACGTTGAAGCCGTTGAACGTTGCGCTGGGTGCATACCTCAATTCGGCAAGTTCATAAGCGTCCGTTACTTCGCCACCCTCATTGAGCACTTGATAACTTTCGTTGTGCTGGTCTACGTTGAAGTCGCCCATAATGACCATCGGTATGCCGGCACCCAATGCATGCGCTTTTTCAATGATCAGTTTGGCACTTTCCCTACGGGCTTCCACACCGACGTGGTCAAAATGCGCATTGAACAGAAAAAACTCGAATCCGGTTTGTCTATCCTTGAACAGCCCCCACGTGCAGATGCGTGGTAGCGCGGCATCCCATCCCTTATTGGGGGTTTCGGTGTTTTCGGAAAGCCAAAAATTCCCTTTCTTCAATGTCTCAAATCGGTCTGAACGGAAGAAGATGGCGCAATGTTCACCCCCTTCTTTGCCGTCATCACGGCCCACACCGATGTATTCGTAACCCGGGAGCATGGAAGAAAGGTCCTCGAGTTGATGTTTGAGGCCTTCCTGTGTGCCGAAGATATCGAAACCGTGAAATTGGATGAGCTGTGCCAGATGCGGCGACCGGTCTTTCCAAAGGTTGCCCGTGTCGCTGGGCGCATCATACCTGATATTATACGTGGCCACGTTAAACTGCTGGGCAACAGCGTTAGCCAACCCGATAACGAGGAAGGCGATGATAAAAGGAATTCTGTTCATATGCACTTTGATCCTTAATCTTTATTCTTTAATGCTTACTCCGTATTCCGTCTTCTTTTTTGCTTTTTGTTTTCCTTTTTGAATTGCTTGATAACATCAATCAACAAGGCGGGCTGATCCGTGGTGATAAATTCTACCTGTTGATCCAATAATGAGCGCATGTCTTCTTCGGTGTTCACCGTCCATACGTTGATAGCGAGGCCGAGATCGTGTGCCTCTTTTATCCAGGTTGGATTTTCCTTGAATTTCTTGAAATTATAATCCAGGCCCGTAAAACCATCCTGCTTGGCTTGTTCCGGGGCTATATTACCATTAAGGTAGTATACCTTCGCTTTTGGATCGAGCTCCACGATGCGCTTACAAGCATCATAGTCAAATGCGATATATTCAACCATCGCCTCTGCTCCCAAACGTTTGACGAGCTCGACGGACAGGTCGGCAGCATGTAAGGTACGTTCTTTCCCCAATTTGGACGTTTTCAATTCGTAGATGAGTTTTGTTTTTTTCTGTTTCATCCCCTCGCGGAGGTAAGCCTCTGCCGTGGGGATAGATTCGCCATTGGGATGTTTTTTCGTCAGCAATTCGGCGTATGTTGCGGTGCCGATATCGATGCCATAGAAATCATTGTCGTGGTTCACTACCAGTACGCCGTCTTTTGTAAGATGTACGTCAAACTCAGTGCCTGCACATCCCAGCTCAATGGCACGGTGCAACGATGCGATGGAATTTTGGGGCAAGCTGTCCACTTTCCACGCCCCGCGGTGTGCAATGACCTGAGTTACGGATTGGGCTGAAGTTACGTGCCACATAGTACATACGATTAATGTGCAGAAAATACGGATAAGGGGTCTCATGCTTTACTTTTTATAAAATTGGATGGTGCTAATCAACGTGATTAGTCGGGTTAAAGGTAAACATTTTATCAACGGCGTGAAATCGGGTTGGCGATAATTTGGAAATCTATTGTAACTTTATGGCTTAATATGCATCCTAATGGAAATGTACGGCAAGTACTCGTTTTCAAAATTGCCCATCGAATGGATGTGCTGGGTATCGGCGATGTCCTTGCTTTATTTTTCGAATCCGCACGTACATCATTTTTCGTTGTGTCCCTTGGATAACCTAGGGGTGGTATGGTGCCCGGGATGTGGTTTGGGGCGTTCCATCGCGCTATTGTTGCACGGGCAATGGCAGGAGTCGATTCAGATGCATTGGCTGGGGATCCCGGCGTTTTTTGTCATCGTACACCGCATTTATAGCTTATCAAGACAGACATATAATAATTGGACTAATACATATCAACATGAGCAACCGTAATATACTGATGACAATCAGGGGTATCTCTCCCGAAGAATTGATGTTCTTGGAGCACACGACCAAGACGTTTACCGAAGAACAAACAAAGCATTTCGTGTTCATCTATGATAACAAACGTAAAAACGCGCAAGATATCCTGCTGTTTACGCTATTGGGTTTCCTTGGCTTTGCCGGTATCCAACGTTTTGTGATCAACCAGGTGGCAATGGGCATTATCTATTTCCTTACACTGGGCTTCTGCTGGATAGGTACCATCGTTGACCTGATCAACCACAAGAGCATGACTGACGAATATAACCAGCGCGTTGCCCGGGATGCGGCGATGATGGTGACGGGGGGGTACGTATAATTTTTATGGGGCTGTTGTTCCCCACTCCTTGTAAAACTGTTCAAGGTATTGTTCCATGAATCGATGCCGCTCTTCGGCTATCCGTTTCGCGGTAGGGGTATTCATTTTGTCTTTCAGTAGCAGCAGTTTTTCATAAAAATGGTTGATGGTCGGTGCTGTGCTGTTTTTGTAAGCCTCCTTACCTTGGTCGGGGTTCGGCAAGATTGCGGGATTGTATAACGCCCGGTTCTTAAATCCACCGTAGTGGAAAGCACGTGCAATGCCAATTGCACCGATTGCGTCCAATCGATCGGCATCCTGAACGATTTCGAGTTCTCTGGAATGAAAAGATACAGCCCCTAGGTTGGTTTTGTAAGAGAGATTGGTGATGATTTGCTGTACATGTGCCACAACCCGGGGTTCGACACGTATACTGGTTAGAAATTCGCCCGCAATCCGCGGACCGATGGTTTCGTCGCCATCATGGAATTTACTGTCGGCAATATCGTGTAACAATGCAGCCAGCTCGCAGACCAAGCGGTCGGCCTGTTCCTGTTGCAACAGCAGTTTTACCTGGTTCCATACCCGTAGGATATGCCACCAGTCGTGGCCGGCCTCGGCTTGTGCAAGCTGCTGGCGTACGAAGTCGGCGGTCTTATCAATATGTGCTTGCATCAATTGGCGTTTTCATTACGGGGCCTGCGACTTCCCGCATAGATTTCGTATTCGAGCAGGCGACAGTCTAGCTTGCCATTGTAAAACTCCACTCTCCGCGACGTGTGGAGGCCGATTTTCTTGGCCAGATCGGGATTGCCGGTAAACACATAGCCGCGTTTTCCGTGGCACCGCTGTTTAAGGAAATCACCGATACGGCTATAGGTGGCTTCCAGTTTGGTGTGTGTGCCCATCCGTTCGCCATACTCGGGGTTGAATACGACCACGCCCGATCCGTCCGGCAGCGGCGTATCTGCAAAATCACATACATGGAAGTCAATCAGCTGGTCTACCCCTGCAGTTTTGGCGTTGGCCCGGGCAATTTCCACGGCCTCCCGCGACAGGTCGGAGGCAACGATCGTTGCCGTCGGTTTTTTGTTGACCTGTTCTTTCAGTCGCCGTCTTTCGGCAAAAAACACCTGTTCATCATACCCCAAGATGTGCATGAACGCATAGTTCATCCGGAATAGGCCGGGTTTGCGGTTGGTGGCGATGAGGGCGGCTTCGATAGCCAGCGTGCCCGACCCACACATGGGGTTTACGAAAGGCGACTGGCCGTCCCATGCGGTGGCATATACCACGCCGGCGGCCAAGGCTTCCAGCATAGGGGCTTTTCCGGGATGTTTACGGTAGCCATGCTTGGCCAGCGTTTCCCCCGAAGTATCGAGATAAATTTCGGCCTCGTTATCCTGCCAATAAAGGTGTACCACGGTTTTATGCTGGTCTGGCCCACTATCCGGCCGGAGTCCTTTCTTGGCTTTGATACGGTCGGCAATTGCATCCTTTACCTTCAGGTTGGCGAATAGAGGGGTGGTAATGGTCGGATTATTTACATTGGAGGTCACTGAAACGTAACCATCAAATGCGATGAGCTCTTCCCATGCAATTGCCGATAGTGCTTCGTAAAGCTCATGGGGATTACGAGCGGGAAACGCCGCCAAGGAGTAAAGCACTTGGCTGGCACAATGCAGATTGAGGTTCAACCTGATGCAGTCGTTGAGCGTGGCAGCGAGTTCTACGCCTGTGGCAAAGCAACGTTTGACGTCGAATCCCAATTCCCTTACTTCCGCCTGCAAATAGGGCGAGAGCTTTCTATTGCAGGTAATGATGATTTTACTTGGGGTGTTGAAAACTTCCATAAGATTTTGGCAAAGGTACTTAGAGCTTGCTTAAATTCATATTGTAAATTTTTTTATAGGCTATTTTTAAGCGAGTCGAGGCAAATTTCGTAGGGATAGCCGGAAGCCCATCGCGAGAAATTTAACGAAGATGCAGCCAAAAAGAGGTATAAAAAAAATATTAGTTGAATTTTAAGCAAGCTCTTTTTATGGTAAGTAAAAAATATGTAATTTTACCATTTCATTAAGAACATGTAATTGTAGTAACCGGAACGACGAAACCTAACCAATGTTACCGTTTTGGTAGGTTTTGGCAAAAAGAAAGAAGTAATGGAAATACGAGGAAAAGTACACGAAATTGGTGACGTGCAGCAAGTGACAGATACGTTCAAGAAGCGAGATTTAATTGTGCAGTATGCGGAAAATCCCCAATTCGTTGAATATATCCGTTTCGAAGCGACCCAGGACCGGACGGCGTTGTTTGACAGTTTGAGCGTAGGCGATGAGGTGGAAGTGTCGTTCAACCTTCGTGGTCGCCCGTGGACGAATAAGGATGGGGTAACCAGCTATTTCAATTCGTTGGTTGCATGGCGGGTGGCTAAAGTGACCGCCGAGCCCGTACAGGCCGGGCAACCAGGTGGCGCTCCCCCGCAGGCTGCTACTCCTCCCACGGTCGATATCTCTGCCGATGATGGGAAAGATGATGATTTGCCATTTTAATGAATATAGTTTGAGTTGATTGTAAATCAAGAAGTGCCCCGACATATGTCGGGGCGCTTTTTTTATGTCGTCCCCTTCTTTATTCCCAGCGTTTTTTGGGTATGCAGGTAATATCGGCCGTTTTACGTAGGCGTAGCGGCCGCGGGTCGTAACGGCTCTCGAGCATCAACGAATCGGCACTATACCCCACAATCTTGAATCTTGGAAGGTATTGCCCAATTCGATAACAGCCGGATATTTTCTGGCGTCCGTCCGGTTTCGTATACAGCCCGTCCACGATCAGGCTGTCGCCCCGTACCACATAAATCCCTTTGGCATATTCAGTCCACTGGCCGCCGCTATAACAAGAATCCGCGATGTTCCTAACCTTGGACGTGACGTGCATGGTGGCGTAGATGGAATCGCAGGTGAATTTCAGTTCGTGCAGTGTATATTGGAGAAGCGCTTCTTGCATGCGAATGCTGTCTTGCACCCATACCCCTTGAAGGTAATCGGCACCGCGATATTGGATATCCGGGTTGAAGCGGCAGCCACCTACCAACAAAAAAAGCATCCCAGCCGGAACGAGCCACTTCACCTATTTCAGCCCTCCGATCATGTCTTCGGGCCGCACCCACTCATCAAACTGCTCGTTGGTCAATAACTCGAGGGCCAATGCCGCTTCGCGCAATGAGGTGTTTTCTTTGTGTGCTTTTTTGGCAATTTTAGCAGCGTTCTCATAACCGATATGCGGGTTGAGCGCCGTTACGAGCATCAATGAGTTTTCAAGATGCTTCCTAATGCCATCGCGGTTGGGTTCGATGCCGATAGCACAGTGATCGTTGAATGAAACGCAGGCATCGCCAATAAGCCGGGCGGATTGCAGGAAATTGGCTGCCATAACGGGTTTGAACACGTTCAATTCGTAATGCCCGTTGGCGCCGCCGAATGCGATGGTTACATCATTGCCGATGACCTGTGCGGCTACCATCGTCAGGGCTTCGCATTGTGTTGGGTTTACTTTTCCCGGCATAATGGACGAGCCCGGCTCGTTTTCCGGAATGATGATCTCGCCGATACCAGACCGCGGACCGGATGCCAGCATGCGGATGTCATTGGCAATTTTATGAAGCGATACGGCTAATTGTTTCAGTGCTCCATGGCTTTCCACAATGGCGTCGTGCGAAGCCAATGCTTCGAATTTGTTGGGTGCGGTACGGAACGGCAAACCCGTAAAATCAGCGATATACTTGGCTACGTTTTCCGCATATCCCTTCGGGGTGTTGATTCCCGTACCCACGGCGGTACCGCCAAGGGCAAGTTCGGAAAGATGGGCCATGGTATTGCGGAGTGCTTTGAGCCCATAATCAAGCTGGGCTACATAACCCGAAAACTCCTGTCCGAGGGTAAGTGGCGTAGCGTCCATCAAATGCGTACGGCCGATTTTGACCACCTGGGCGAAAGCGTCGGATTTGGCTTTCAGCGTGTCGCGCAATTTTTCAACACCCGGTATGGTGGTTTCCACCAGGCGCTTATACGCCGCGATGTGCATGGCTGTGGGGTATGTATCGTTTGACGATTGCGACTTATTGACATCGTCGTTGGGATGGATGAATGCTTTTCCTTCACCCAATTGGTGGCCTTGCAGCACGTGGGCGCGGTTGGAAACCACTTCGTTGACATTCATATTGGATTGCGTGCCCGATCCGGTTTGCCAGATGACCAAAGGGAATTGTTCGGCCAATTGGCCCGCGAGTATCTCATCACATACTTGGGCGATGAGATTGCGCTTTTCTGCCGGCAGTATCCCCGCATCCACATTAGTGTAAGCGGCGGCTTTTTTGAGGTAAGCAAACGCTTCGATGATTTCCGTGGGCATGGAAGCCGCGGGGCCTATCTTGAAGTTGTTGCGGGAACGCTCCGTTTGTGCGCCCCAGTACTTGTCGGCAGGTACCTGCACCTCGCCCATGGTATCGTGTTCTATTCGGTATGACATGGAATCGTTGTTTTTGTATGTTGCAAAGTTAAGAAGATACAGGAGATGTGAAAATGTATCTCATGAACCTTTATGCCGCTGGCTCAACAGCAGCCCCACGATACCAACAAGGAGCATACCCGCTGCGACCGCCAGTAACAGGGGCATATGATGGATGGGCGTGCGCGCCAATCCCGAAATACCCTGCCCCATCAGTAGCAACTCATTCAATATAACGCCGGACACAAAGACGGTTGTCGACGCGATGGCCAGGCGGTTGATGTGCAGCAATCCACCGATATAGCCATATGCGATGATGAAGAGGCTGATGACAGCCAGTAAAACGAGGTGCAGGTACCCGATGACAATGGGACGGAAACTATAACTCAATTGGCTCAGTGATGGAATGACCGATAACCCTTGGAGAACAAACTTGATGGTTGCAGCGGTGGCCACGCCGATAAGCAGCCATTTCACAAGAGGCGTTAATGAACGCCCCAACACGAGTCGATTGGCTAAGCAGCCACGCAGCCATTGTGCCCAAGCGATGCTCTGCCCCAGTACGGCAATGATTAAAACAACATAGAGCCAACGGGGCATATCCCACCAAAGCACGGAAAGCAGGTAATTAACCGGACAGGTTACCGCGAACACCCAAAAGACGGTTTTGGAATACTTGATAGCTGTATTTTTCCGGTCGAACCCATGTTGCGCCAGCGCCATGCACGCAAAGAAAAACCAGCCGTTGTATTGGAAATGTAAGTAAAAATATACCGAGGCGAGTTGTAGCCGGGCGTCCATATTGCTTGAGGCCATGAGGTGGGCTAGATAAAACGTACCCACGGATGACAGTACGAGAAATAGTAGTGCTGCCCGAAGCCAACGAAAGGTCGAGGAGCTACGGCGGCTTCTCGACATATCCCGCCAGCATAGCATTGCAAAAACATAGGAAACGACGATGGTCGCCGTAGATGCGATAATGGAGTAGAGCCCATAACCTTGGAGAAAAAAGCTGATGAGCATGCCGTAGCTTGCAAGCAGGTTGGCGATAAGGGTAAGTTGATACCGCCAGGGCAGCTTTTCATTTTGTTGCTGGTTGAAAACCATCGCCGTCACCAAAACCATCAATGCATGCGATACCCACCCGGCGAACGCGAAGTGGGAATGGGCATGGAGCAGGAACTTCTGGTTGATGGCCGGCATAGGAAGCAGGACTTTCAGCCGCATCAACAGGCCGAGGCCCGCAACCAATACTAGATTGAAAAGGGCCAATAATATCCACTGGCGCACGGTGATGCACTCCAGGGCCGCTTTCATACCCCGTCGTTCGGAACGAACACTTTCCCTTTTACGATGCATAATTTGTCTTCCTGTTGCAATTGCTTGATTGCCCGAATGACGGTTTCGACCCGTAGACCAATCATATTGGCTAATTGTTGCCGGGTAACCATCAATCGGTTGCAGTCTTGGCATATCAGCTTGCCATGCCGGTTAAAATAGTCAATCAATTCAACGAGGGCGGTTTGCGGATCGTTTTTAGCCAACGCATTGAACAAAAAGACCTTGAAGCGTAAGTGCGCGACCAACGATTTGGTAAATGCCAAGTGGATGCCGGGATGTTCGGCAAGCAACTCATGGAATGATGCCGTACTCAACCGTAAGATGGTACACGTAGAATCGGCCACTGCGCTGGCTGCGTAAGGCTCGCCGTCAAATAATGGAAACTCACCAAGGGCTTCGCCGGCCTCTAGGATTTTGTGGATCACTTCTTTTCCGTTATCGTCAAAATGCGACCACCTTATCCTACCTGAAACCAATTGATAGTAAAATGTTGCCGGCGCACCCTCATTGAAGATGATTTCGCCTGCCCCGGTGTGCCGATAAGTTGCGCCTTTTTCTAATAATAAGTCGGTGTCTATCATGGTATGTTGAGATTACGAATAGCATCAACATGTCATTGGTTAAAGCTACCGATACAAAGGTAGGGGCTCGTTTAATGAAGCCCCGTGACTGTTATCAACAGTAGAAGTGATAACAATCATAATTACGATTGTATTATATATCTTGCTGAAAAACAGTCTTTTGATGGTTCTTTAGTTTGGTTGGCATGGTACGGCAGGCTGTTTTATGACTATACGCATAAAATCACCGTGCTCCACTGGCTAGTTTTGCTCATATGAAACGTGCAACGTATAAAGCAAATCAAAACAATCGTACCATAAAGGGCTACGATAATAACCAAAAATGGACAAAAATGAAAAAGTTATTGGTTCTACTGACCCTAGGAATCGCGTTGTACGCGTGCTCCCAAGGAGGAAAACAAAACAACGGCAACGAAGCACCCGCCCAGTCTATGGCCAACCCCGAAGACTACGATCCGAAGCGGGGTGAAGGAAAGTTTGAAAACGTGGACGTAGACGACAAATTGGATGTGGCTATGGCAAAAGAAGGCAAAACGATTGCCG
This sequence comes from Parapedobacter sp., assembly GCF_053550995.1. NCBI lineage: Bacteria > Pseudomonadati > Bacteroidota > Sphingobacteriia > Sphingobacteriales > Sphingobacteriaceae > Parapedobacter > Parapedobacter sp. The sequence goes on along the minus strand of NZ_JBMQOC010000002.1, from coordinate 10,676 downwards.
ATCTGAAATGTGCCAGTTGCCACAAGTATACCGATGAGCGGCTGGTCGGGCCCGGGTGGGCTGGCGTTACCGAAAGGCACCGCCCCGAATGGATCATGAATTTTATTACCAACCCCGACCCCATGATTGACAAGGACCCCGAATTACAGGCGCAGTTGGAAATCTGCCTGGTACGGATGCCCAACCAGAACCTGGCTGACGACGAAGCTCGCAAGATTCTGGAGTTCATGCGTGAAAATGACGGGGTACAATAACGATACTTATTGATCACTAAATATATCGTATAATGAAACCAAAACAATATCTCCTGTGGATGGCTGCCGTAGCCGCGGTATCCTTGTCCTTGAATGCTTGTAGGCCCAAAGGTGCTGGAAGCGCAGTGTCGGGGAATGCCGCCCAACGGACATATGTGCCGCCGGGGCAGTACGACGAGTTTTATACCTTCACCTCGGGTGGATTCAGCGGGCAGATGAGCGTGTATGGCTTGCCCAGTGGGCGGTTGTTCCGGGTGATTCCGGTATTCTCGGTCGACCCTGAAAAGGCATGGGGATTCAGCGAGGAAACCAAGCCGATGCTGATGACCTCCCATGGTTTCGTTCCCTGGGATGACCTGCACCACATCGAATCGTCTTTCACGGATGGTATGCCGGATGGCAAGTGGGTGTTTGCCAACTCCAACAATACGCCACGCCTGGCCCGGATAGACCTCACGACGTTCCGTACGGCGGAGATTATCGAAATCCCCAACACGGGCGGTAACCACTGCTCGCCGTTTACCACGGAAAACTCGGAATATGTTATCGCGGCAACGCGCTTCAGCGTACCGCCGGATGGGCCGGAGGGTGATGTGCCCATCGATTCCTATAAGGAAAATTTCAAGGGCCACATCAGTTTCGTAAGTGTGGACAAGGAAACTGGCGAATTCGACATCGCATTCCAGTTAAAAACCCCCGGTCTGAATTTCGACTTGTCCGGTGCGGGAAAAGGCGCGTCGGGCGGGTGGTTGTTTATCAGTTGCTACAATTCGGAGCAGGCCCATACTTTGCAGGAAGTCAACGCTTCGCAAAACGACAAGGACTTCATCATGGCCATCAACTGGAAGAAAGCGGAAGAATATTTCAAGGCGGGACGAGGCACCAAGCAAACCAACGTGCGCTATGCCCACAATAAATGGGATGAACATACCCATAGTGCCACCCACGAAATCAAAACCGAAGTTACGGTATTGGATATTGCCGATTTCGATGACTTGGCGTATTTGCTCCCCTGTCCGAAGTCGCCCCACGGAGCGGATGTGAGCCCCACGGGCGAATACATTGTAGGCAGTGGTAAGCTAGCCGCATTGATTCCTGTATTCAGCTTTGAGAAGTTGCAGAACGCCATTGCCAATAAAGAATTCGAAGGCGAGCGTTATGGCGGCATCCCCGTCATGAAGTATGAGTCTGTATTGCATGGGGAGGTACAAAAGCCCGGATTGGGTCCGCTGCATACGGAGTTTGACGCGAAAGGAAATGCCTATACCTCATTCTTCGTTTCGTCGGAAGTGGTAAAATGGAATGTGGAGTCGCTCGAAGTCCTCGATAGGCAACCGACCTATTATTCTGTTGGCCACTTGATGGTGGCGGGCGGAAACTCCAAGAACCCGTATGGCAAATACTTGGTGGCGTATAACAAGATTACCAAAGACAGGTTCCTGCCTACAGGTCCCGAGTTGGCACACAGTGCCCAATTGTTTGACATCAGCGGTGATAAAATGGAACTACTCCTTGATTTTCCGACCATCGGCGAGCCTCACTATGCGCAGGCCATACCCGCGGAGATGCTGATGGATAAATCGGTGAAAATATACGACATCAATGCCAATGCGCACCCGCATAAAACAAACGGTGAGGCTGAAGCCCGCATCGAGCGTGACGGCAATATTGTGCGGGTGTATATGACCACCATCCGGTCCCACCTCACGCCCGATGTCATCGAAGGCATACGGATGGGTGATGAGGTTTATTTCCATGTGACCAACATTGAGCAGGACTGGGATATGCCCCATGGGTTTGCCATCAAAGGGGCCAATAACTCCGAGTTGCTTGTGATGCCGGGAGAAACCGTGACGTTGAAATGGACGCCGGATCGCGTGGGTATCTTCCCATTTTATTGCACCGATTTCTGTTCGGCATTGCACCAGGAAATGTCAGGCTATGTGCGGGTTTCCCCGAAAGGGAGCAACGTACCCATGACGGCCTATACCGGCACCAAAAAATAAGTGATGTGAAAAGCCAATATCCTATGAAATCATTGCACAGGGCCATACTCGCAATCAGCGGCGTGGCCCTGCTTGCCGTCATCGCATTGCCGATATGGCGTATCGAACTGGACGCTGCTCAGTATCCCGAAGGGCTTGAATTGTTGATATACAGTTATAAACTGGATGGACAGGTCGATATCATCAATGGATTGAACCATTACATCGGAATGAAAGTGCTCCATGCCGATGACTTTATCGAGTTTACCGTACTGCCTTATTTGATCGGTATTTACGGGCTCGCCTTTATTGTAGTGGGGCTTTGGGGGCGGCGGCGCTTGTTATACATCCTGTTTGGGGCATTCCTGCTCTTCGGGGTCGTCTCTATGGTCGATTTCTGGCGCTGGCTGTACGAATACGGGCACGACCTTGACCCGACGGCACCTATACAGGTGCCCGGCATGGCTTACCAGCCGCCGTTGATCGGGTTCAAGCAACTGCTCAACTTCGGTGCATTCTCTATACCCGATGTGGGGGGATGGATATTTATTTCCTGTGGTGTGCTGCTGGCATACTGCGTTTTTGCCGAATGGCGATTGGTTAATAGAAGACAAGTAGTATCATGAATATCAAACGATTAGTAAGTTTCTTCGCGACGGGGCTGATGTTGATGTTGGCCGTCCAAGCCTGTGGGGGCGGTGGGCCGCAACCCATCAACTACGGGCACGACCAGTGCGGCCATTGCCGGATGACCATCAGCGACGCGCGTTTCGGGTGCCAGCTGGCCACCACGAAGGGCCGGGCGTACAATTTCGACGATGTGCAATGCATGGTTGCGTTTGTGAAGGCCGGCAACGTTGCCCGGGAAGAAGTGGCCGAATACTACCTGCCCGATTATAGCCACGCGGATAAGCTGCTCCCTTCGGAAGGGCTTTTCTTGCTGAAAAGTGAATCGTTGAAAAGTCCCATGCGCGGTGATGTTGCGGCTTTTTCAACCCGTGAAGAGCTGGCGCAGGTGCAAGAAACCCACGGTGGTGAAGAACTGGTATGGGCAGATCTTTGGAAATAAGCGGAAGGTAGCGATGTTAAGGCCTGTTTACGGTGTTTTTAGTATGTGTGTTTGCCTGATGGTGGGCGGTGCGGGATATGCCGCCACCATCCATGTTGGCCCATCGCACCCCATAACGTCCGTTAAGCAGGCGTTGGCGCAGGCAGCGCCAGGCGATACCATCCGGGTGCATGGTGGGATATACCGGGAGGGCAATATCGAAATCCGAAAAGCTGTTGCTTTGATCGGCGTGGGTAACCCCATCATCGACGGTGAAAAGGAACAGGAACCTTTTTCCGTTTTTGCTCCCTTTGTCACGATAAGTGGGTTTACCATCAAAGCCTCCGGCCAATCGTCGATACGGGATATTGCGGCCATCAAGGTTTACGATACGCATCATATAATCATTGCGGATAATACGCTCGATGATAACTTTTTCGGCATTTATTTGCAAGGCTCTCGGCAATGCACGGTTCGCAACAACCAACTTACAGCCTATGGCGCAACCGAGCAGCTCACCGGAAATGGGATACATGGTTGGAAAAGTGACAGCCTTTACATTGTGGGTAATACCATCACTGGCCATCGCGATGGGATATACCTTGAGTTTGTTACCCACACGGAAGTTCGCGATAATGTAGCGGTGGATAATAAGCGGTATGGGCTCCACTTTATGTTTTCGCACGAGAACGGTTATTATGGGAATACCTTTTCGCGCAACGGGGCTGGCGTAGCGGTGATGTATACCAAACAGGTGCGCATGGAAAACAATGTGTTCAGCGAGAACTGGGGCGATGCGGCCTATGGGCTATTGCTCAAGGATATCACCGATAGCCATATTGAACATAACGTGTTTTTGCGGAATACCACGGGCATATTGATGGAAGGAAGCAACCGCGTGCAGATACAGCGTAACCAATTTGAAGGAAACGGTTGGGCAATGAAAATGCAGTCAAGCTGTATGGATAACATGCTTACGCAGAATAATTTTGTACAAAACACCTTCGATTTAGCGACCAACGGCTCCTTGAAGCTCAATACCTTTGTGCGCAATTACTGGGATAAATACGAGGGATACGACCTGGACAAGGACAAGGAAGGAGACGTTCCGTACCGGCCTGTCAGCTTGTTCTCGATGGTGGTGGAGAAGTATCCGGCTGCCATGCTGCTGTTCCGTAGCTTCATGGTTACCCTGCTCGACCGTACCGAACGGGTGATGCCCAGCCTCATCCCAGAAGATTTGAAGGATGATTTTCCGATGATGAACCCCGTCGCCCTATGATGACCATACAACAACTGTCCAAGCGATTTGGTAAACTGCAAGTGCTCGATGACGTCTCACTCACCTTGTCGGGAGGAGAATGCGTGGCTCTGATTGGGCCCAACGGGAGCGGGAAAACGACACTGATCAAAACGATATTGGGCATGGTGGTACCGCAATCGGGGACGATTCTTTTCAAGGGGAGCCCCATTGGCCAGCAATGGGAGTACCGACGCGACATCGGCTACATGCCGCAGATAGGCCGGTATCCGGAAAATATGACGATCGGACAGGTGCTAGACATGATGCGCGATATCCGCAAAATGCCAGAAGCCGCGCTAGACCAGGAGCTTTTTGACGTATTCGAACTCCAGAACATGCTCGACAAACGAATGGGTACGCTGTCGGGCGGAACAAGGCAGAAAGTGAGCGCCTGCCTGGCGTTTATGTTCAAGCCCGAGGTGCTGATCCTCGACGAACCCACTGCTGGCCTCGATCCGGTAGCCACCGAGTTGTTGAAAGACAAAATATTGGCAGAACGAAGCAAAGACAAGTTGATTGTCATCACGTCGCACGTGTTGAGCGATTTGGATGATTTGGTGACGCAGGTTATCTATATGCAGGATGGGAAGCCGCTGTTCCACAAATCATTGGATGTTTTGAAAGAGGAAACGGGGACCGACAAACTGGGTAAGGCCATCGCCAAGCTCATGGCCAAAGACGTGGCAGCGAAGGGGGTAATGGTATGAACAAAATTGTAAAATACGTTATCGCAGACCTGTTGCGCAGCCGCACGGTCATGGTATATGCCGCGGCACTGCTGGTGTTATCGTTCAGTGTGTTCAGTATCGAAGGCAACGCCGACAAAGGGGTGGTCAGCCTGCTGAATATCATCCTGTTTGTGGTACCCTTGGTGAGCATTATTTTTTCGACAGTGTACCTGTATAACAGTGCGGAATTTATTGAATTGCTCGTTAGCCAGCCATTGAAACGCCGAACGATCTGGCTAAGTATATTCACCGGACTGGCCGGTGCCGTGGCACTTGCTTTCCTCATCGGCGTCGGCATACCCATCCTGCTTTATGCGTTTACCCCTTCGGGAGTCGTGTTGCTGCTTTGCGGTACCTTACTATCCGTGGTGTTCGTGGCGATCGCCTTATGGGCGGCGGTGCGTATCCGCGATAAGGCAAAAGGTATCGGCCTATCCATCTTGTTATGGCTCTACTTCGCCCTGCTCTTCGATGCGTTGGTGCTGTTTATCCTATTCCAGTTTGCCGATTACCCGATTGAAAAGGGGATGGTTGCCGTGTCCATGCTCAATCCAATCGATATCAGTAGGATATTGATTTTGTTGCAGGTCGATCTATCGGCAATGATGGGCTATACCGGTGCTATCTTCCGGAATTTCTTCGGAACAGGATGGGGTATGGCGATAACAACCCTGGTACTATTGTTATGGGTTATTGTCCCTGTGTGGTTTTCCACGAGGTTTTTTGAACGGCGAGACCTCTAACGCGTGCCGCAAATGCTAACGCAATGTCAAAAAATAAAGTAGTAAATAAATAAAGGACAAAATTGTCCGATATTAGCGAGTGTTTAATATAAGTGTTTAATAAATAAGCAAGTTAGTCATGATTAGAACAGCAGTATTGGATGTTACGCAGATTGAACCGCGGCTAAAACATCCCACCATTTTCGAGCATTTCGACGCATTGGAACAAGGCGAAAGCTTCATCATCCACAACGACCATGACCCACGGCCGCTTTATTACCAATTATTGGGCGAGCGCGGTAATATTTTCACTTGGGATTACCTGGAATCGGGCCCTGAAACGTGGCAGGTACAGATCGCTAAACCGGCTGCCGAAGCAGAGGAAACCGTTGGCGAGATAGCTGCTAAGGACATGCGGAAGGCGGAAGTATTCAAGAAATTGGGTATCGATTTCTGTTGTGGCGGCAAGAAGACATTGAAAGAAGCGGTTGCAGAGGTGGGGTTGACCGAAGCCCAGGTGAAGGAGGAATTGGAACGGTCGGAAGCTGCCGGCAGCGGGCAAGCTACCCATGATTTCGATTCGTGGGATCTGGGTTTTTTGGCCGACTACATTTATAATGTGCATCATAAATATGTCCGCGAAAGTGGCCCTGTCATAGAACAATTAGCAGAAAAAGTGGCGTCCCGCCATGGTGCCGTGCACCCAGAGCTTTTCGAATTATCAAAAGGTTTAAAAGGGCTGATAGCCGACATGTATAACCACCAACAAAAGGAAGAGCGCGTACTATTCCCAGCCATCAAAACCTTGGAAGCCAATGGTGAGCCAGGACAGATGACCGTTGGAATTGAGGGGCCGGTACACATGATGGAGGCAGAGCACGACTCCGCAGGTGACGAACTCAAAGCATTGCGGAAATTGACGAAAGATTATGACCTGCCGGCAGACGCCTGCAATTCCTATACCTACCTCTTTGATAAGATCAAGGAATTTGAGAACGACCTCTTCCAACATATCCATTTGGAAAACAATATCCTGTTTCCGAAAGCATTGAAGTTGGAGAAGGAACGCCTGAGCAGTGCGGGCGCATTATAGGGGATAGACCATGGTTATTAATGAACACACGCGGGTTTCCGACGTGATCAAAGCCAATGTGGACAGCATAGCGGCGATAGCGGCACTGGCCAAGCCCCTGCGTAAACTGAACAACCCGCTGCTACGACGGGTGATGGCCCCACGGGTAACGTTGGCCGAGGCAGCCGCCATTGGCGGCTGCTCTTTGGCGGATATCCGGGCCGCGTTGGAACCACTGGGTTTCCAATTCGAACGGAATGAACCTGCCGCAAGTCCGGAGGTACCCAAGCCGATACAGCAGCCCAATTGGCTCACTGGGGTAGGCGAAGCGCAAAAAGACCTTTTCGATGTGCGTGATATCATTGCGTCGGGCGACGATCCCCTGAAGGCAATCGTGCAACGATACCGTGCGTTGCCACCCGGAAACCTATTGTGCATCATCAACTCGTTTATCCCATATCCACTGCTCAGTTTGTTGGAGAAAAAAGGGGCCGAAAGCTATGTGGAAACCGTGGCCCCAAATGAGCACCATACCTGGTTTTTCAAACCGGAGGTGCCACAACAAGAAACGGAAACAGCGGCCACAGACCGCGTGGTGATGCACGATGGTCCATCGTTCGAGCGCCTGTTGGCCACTTATCCGGAGGCACGGCGTGTCCAACTGGATGTGCGCCCGCTGCCCATGCCACAGCCCATGGAAACCATCCTTGGAACGTTACCCACGTTGGCACCTCACCAGGTGCTGTACATACAGCATAAACGAGTGCCCCTGCACCTGTTGGAAGAACTCGCCGACCAAGCGTATACCGCGCACATCCATGAGGTGGGCGAGGGGGATGTGCGGATGTTGATTGTTAGTACTTAGATGAAGGATGAAGGAGCAAAGATTAAGGGATTAAGGAGCAAAGATTAAAGGAGCAAGGATTAAGGAGCAAGGATTAAGGAACAAAGCGCAAAAAAGCAAATCCACAAACGACAAATAAACAAACAGCAAAGTGCAAAAAAGCAACCAGCAACCAGCAAAAAGCAACTAGCCATGGCAGACATCAGTATCGGAAAGGCGCCCCATCCCATAGCGGTATTGCCGTTCTACGGTACCGGAGCGGTATGCTTCGCGGCACTGGCCATACTGCTTTTTTTAGCTGCCAGCGAGCTGACGGCGCATCATTTCAGTCCGCACCTACTGGCCATCGTGCATACGGCTGCATTGGGCTGGGGTACGATGGTCATCTTCGGTGCTGCCTATCAACTCCTGCCGGTCATCTGCGAACGCGACCTCTACAGCGTACCCTTGGCCGTTGTATCATACCTCATGCTCACCTTGGGGGGCTTGCTGTTGGTATGGTCGTTTTGGGTATTCGAGGTTGGCGCCGTGATGATTACCGGGGGCGCGTTGGTGGTGATTGCTGCCCTGCTCTATACCATAAATACCTGTGTTACAGCGGCCCGGAACCAACGGACCACGCCCCAACGGGCATTTATTGTGAGTTCGGCATGGTGGCTGCTTATTACCGTTACCATCGGGCTGTTATTGGCGATCAACCTACGCCATACATTCATCCCACGCAACCACCTCGACCTATTGAAACTCCATGCCCATGCCGGGTTGGCGGGATGGTTCCTGCAACTGATTACCGGGGTAAGCACCAAGTTGGTGCCGATGTTCCTGCTGGGCAAATCAAGGCGCGAGTGGTTGCTGTATGCAGCGTTGCTGCTGCAGAACGTCGGATTGGTACTGTTCCTTGTCGATGGGTATTTCAACCCCGTCACGGCAAAGATGCTGGTTTACGGCGGTATCGTTCTGCTGGGCACATTAGCCTGGCTGCTTTACCTCGCTGATGCGTACCGCAACCGCTTGCGCCGGAAAGTAGAGTTGCTGATGAAGCATGCTGCCGTTTCATTCGCTTGTTTGGGAGCGGCTTTTGGCCTGATTCCGGTAGCCTATTACTTCTCGGATACACGTTGGGTATCTATTTACGGTACGTTCCTTTTCCTCGGGTGGATTACTGCCATTATTCTGGGCAAAACATTCAAAACCCTGCCATTCATCGTCTGGAGTAGCCATTACCGGCACCTCAACGGCAAGGTAAAGGTGCCGCTTCCCAAGCAATTGTACAGTGAACGGCTTACCGTTTACCAATTTTACCTGTATGTCGTGGCTTTCGTGTCGCTTGTTGCAGGTATGGTGGTTGATTATACACCGGTCATACGCATGGCGCTGTTGCTGTGGATAATGCTGGCTACCGTGTATGTAGTGAACGTGGCCAAGACGATTTTTCATAAACCGATGATTACAGATGGAGATAAAACTCAATGATCCGTTTGCCACGGAATTACTGAAGGCCCAAATGGCCCTGATGCAGGTCATCGACCCGGAGCTATACGTCAATATCGTTGATTTGGGCCTGGTCTACAGCGTCGATTTTACCGATGCGGCGAAAGTGAAAGTGACCATGACCCTCTCCACACCCGGTTGCCCCATGGGTGATGCAATTACGAGGGGCGTGGAAAACACGTTGGAAGCCGTTTTTCCGGGCCGGGAAATCGAGGTCGACATCGTATGGGAACCCCGATGGAATTACCACATGATTACCGATGAGGGCAAAGCCCAAATGGGATTGGAATAAATACGATTTGACGAGGATGATCCTTGTCATTTATAGCGGTGACCACGGTCACATGATGGGGGTTTGGAATCCCTAATTTTGCATGAGCTGGTCTGCAATAACGATCAGCCGATACGCTGACATATACACGATGAACAATACCAATCAACACACGTTCCACATACCCGTCATGGGTTTGGGTTTTACCATCGATACGCCGCTGAAAGTAGCCCGGTTTGGTATTTCATCGGCATTATCCCTTGCCGACGACCACCTGGTGGAGCAGATGCGCGAATTTTATGCCGCACAATTCGGGCAACCCTTTACCCCCATTTCGCAAAAAGCTGAAGACTGCCGGGCTAAGCGGATTACGGCCTATCTCAACCTCTTACAAGATATAATCGATGCGCAGATGGAGCAACTGTGCACGAACGCCTTCGAGGCAAATAGCGAACTTGACCGTTACTTCGAGCTATTGCCAGAAAGGTCGCCGGCCAAGCGCGACTATCTTGCCATGTGTGCCAGCAACGGCGATCAACGCGAGAAACTGGCCGTTAAGCTCCGTGCCGTCATTACCGCCGGAGCGATTGATGTAAATATCATGACCAAGGTGGATAAGACGAATTATGCACCCGATGGCACCTCATTGCCACCGGAATATTCGGACGCCCTGGCGGCATTGCGGGGATTTGCACGGAGTAAACTGCGGTCGTCCGTTATCTTATCAGCGGGACTCAATCCACGCCTTTATAGTTATTTTGAACAATTCGACGATTTCTTTCCCGGTAGCGATGGAGCCCTTGCCAAACGCATCATCCTCAAGGTAAGCGATTATCGGTCGGCATTGATCCAAGGTAAATTGCTCGCCAAGAAAGGACTGTGGGTATCGGAATTCCGGATCGAGTCCGGCCTGAACTGCGGTGGGCATGCGTTTGTGAGCGATGGTATGCTGCTGGGG
>NZ_JBMQOC010000001.1:0-17343 GCF_053550995.1 Parapedobacter sp. | reverse complement strand
TTCAGTACCTGGTCAAGTTCGCTGCGTATGCCGACCTGTTTTTCGTCAACACACTGGGCTTTGGCTTCGGTGCCGGGGCGGTGGCATTCGCCGTTTTGCTGGTCGGCGGTATTGCATACGGCATCTGGTACGCCATGCGAAAGGCAAAACCCATACTTCACCTTGCGCTGGTATGTTTCGGGGTGATTATTTTTGGCTACGGTTCGTTTGCGATGGTACTCATCCGTGCCAATGCTAACCCTTCCTTGAATAATAGCCAACCCGACGATATGTTCTCTTTTCTGTGGTATTTAAACCGCGGGCAATTCGGTAGTGAACCATTGGTGAATGGACCGTATTTCGATTCGCAGGTAACGGCCATTGAACACGGGCCTAACGAGTATCGCAAGGGGCAGGAAAGGTATGCGGTTTCGGGTACGGCAGACCAGGCTGTTCACGACCGTACTACTTTTTTACCACGTATTTATAGTCACCGGGATAACCACCCTGCGGGCTATCGGCTGTGGCTTGGACTAGGGGAGGGTGAGCAACCGCAGTTTATGGATAATTTGCGGTTTTTGGCTACTTACCAGTTGGGCCATATGTATTGGCGCTATTTTATGTGGAATTTTGCTGGTCGGCAAAACGACGCGGAGGCCCGTTTCGCGGGGCAGACGGAAGGTAACTGGATAAGTGGTGTCAAGCTCGTGGACCAATGGCGGCTGGGCGGGCAGGATGCATTGCCGGAGACGGTCCAAAGGGACCCCTCGCGCAATACGTACTATTTCTTGCCCTTGGTCTTGGGGTTGATCGGGCTGGTATGGCAAGTCCGGCGAAGCCGTAAAGATGCCGCTGTCGTTGGCTTATTGTTTTTCTTTACCGGCCTGGCTGTCGTACTTTACCTGAACCAGCCGCCCCTCCAACCCCGCGAACGTGACTATGCCTACGTAGGCTCGTTTTACGCGTTCGCCATCTGGATAGGCATGGGGGTGGCCGGTCTTGCAGAAATGCTGCGCAGCCGCTTCCGGGCAGGTATTGCTGCCCCCATGACGGTGGTTTTCGCAGGAATGATGGTGCCGGCATTGTTGGGCTACCAGAATTGGGACGACCACGATAGGTCGGACCGCTACATGGCGCGTGATATGGCCCGTAATTACCTGGAGTCGTGCGCACCAAATGCCATCCTGTTTACGTACATCGATAACGACACTTTTCCACTTTGGTATCTTCAGGAAGTAGAGGGGGTACGGACGGATGTGCGCGTCATCAACCTCAGTTTGCTAGGAATGGATTGGGCTGTTGACCAATTGAGGCTTCTGGTCAATGATGCGCCGGCGTTACCCCTGACCCTCGAAAACCGCCAGTACGTAAAAGGTACGCGTGATTACCTGTATTACCATGATTATGGGATCAAGGACTCGGTGGAACTGGAGAAAATCCTGGCCCTGCTCCTGTCGGAGAATCCCGCCGATCAGGTGGAGTACGCTGACGGGTCATCCCGTAATTTCCTGCCGACAAAGCGGTTCAAGCTCGCTGTAGATCGGCAGCAAGTGATAGCCAACCAGGTTGTACCACCAAAATGGCAAGATAGGGTGGTCGACACCATGGTATGGACCTACAACCAGGATATCGTTACCCGGGCCGAGCTTGTTATGATGGATCTATTGGTGCACAACGATTGGGAGCGGCCGGTCTACTTCGCCTTCACCGTTCCGGAAAGCCAGCGATTAGGGCTTGAAGATTACCTGGTGTCTGAAGGCTTTGCGCTGCGACTCATGCCGATCGATGCGCGGCCTGGTGGGGAAGTGGGGAGCCGATTGGTCAACACCGACGCAACTTATGACGCCCTTATGCATAGTTATCGTTGGGGCAATATGAAAGATGCCGCGTATTTAGACCCTACCTCCCGCGGCATGGTCGCAGAAACGGTTACGATGTTTTCCGATACGGCGGAAATGCTGATTGCCGAAGGAAATATGGATGCCGCCCATGAGGTGGTGAACCATGCTGTATCTGTATTGCCCGAGCCAATCCGCCAAACGGATATTGCCGTACGGTATCCGGCATTGGCCGACCAGCTTTACGCGGTGGGTGAAACTGAAAAAGCCAATGTGCTCGTGGATCGCAATCGTCGGTTTTTGGCCGAGCGGCTTGCTTATTATGCCAACATTGCCGAAACACATCCATTGGGGCAGGCCGAGCGGATGGGGCTTAGAGACAGTCTATACGCCTTGCAGGAATTTGCCCATACCACCGCGGAACGCGGTGAGGAAAAGCGGCATAAGGAGCTACAAACGTTGCTTGATGGTTATTGGGAATTGTTTTTCGGAGGGCAGGCATGAGGCTGGTATGGCTGATTGTGTCAATTGGTTGGGCAATGGGCAGCCACGCGCAAGACAAGATATTGAGGGTGCTTGAGGAAGGCAGGGAAACGAGCTTGCGGGGCGTGTCGGTCGTCGATGATTCGGTTGCATGGGTGAGTGGGAGCAATGGGTGGATAGGACATACGATAGACAGGGGAGAGACATGGCATTGGATGCAGCCCGAAGGTTACGAAACGACCGATTTCCGGGATATCGAAGCATTTGCCGGCGACACTGCTGTCGTCATCAGTGCCGGTTCACCGCTGGTTATCCTCCTCACCGAAGACGGTGGGCGCACCTGGCGGGAAACGCAGCGGGATGAACGACCCGAGGTTTTTTTTGATGGCATGGACTTTTGGGATCGCCATCATGGCATCGCTTATGGTGACCCCATTGGGGGCGTATTGCAACTATTGGAAACGAAAGATGGCGGCGCCAGTTGGCAATCATTGAGCCAAACGGCAAACGTGCGGTTGTCGCTCGGCGAGGCCGGCTTCGCTGCCAGTGGAACCGGTATCCGGTCGCTGGGAGACGGCCATGTATTCGTCGCCACAGGGGGAAGCCGCGCACGGTTGCTCCATTCGGAAGATTATGGGCGCACATGGACGGTGCGCGATTGCCCCATTACCCATGGTGCCGCATCGAAGGGTATATTTTCCATTGCGTTTCGAGACCAACGGCGGGGTGTCGCCGTGGGAGGGGATTACCAACAGGATGGACAGGCAACCGACGCCGTATTCCTTACGGAAGATGGCGGCGGGTCATGGTTCGAACCACGAAAAGGGACACGGGGATATCGTTCGGCGGTGGAATACCTCGACCACGATACACTGATTGCTGTGGGGACATCGGGTGTGGATATTTCGTTCGATGAGGGCCTGCACTGGCGCCCCTTGTACGACGGTTCCTTCCATTCGGTGCGGAAAGCGAAGAAAGGTGTCTGGCTGCTGCTGGTGGGTGCCGGGGGACGCATCGCTACCTTTTCGCCCCATCCGCCAGGCATTGCCGAAAATTGACGGAAGATTTTGCGAACCGAAATATTTGTCGTATCTTCGAGTAACAAAAGACGTAGTCATGAAAAACATTCGATACGACAAACCCGATTTACCTACCCGAGATCCCTTGGTTGCCGCCGAGCCTGCGGTCCTATACGTCTCGTCGGCCAATATAGGCTCTTTTGCCGTTTCGAAGTTTGAGGCCCTCTCCAAAAAGCTATCGTTTACACAGCAAGAGTGGGCCGATGTGCTGCATATCAGTGATCGAACATTGCAGCGTTACCTCAAAGACCATAAGCCCTTTGAAGGCCTGCACGCAGAGCACCTTCACCAAATCGATGCGTTAGCCAACATCGGGCACTCGGTTTTCGGAAATGCGGCGCGTTTTGAAGCGTGGCTTCGCGCACCGAAAACTGTTCTTGGTAAGGAAGTTGGTTTTGAAGCGCTCCGGTCATTCGGTGGTGCCCAGCTTATCGTCGATGAGTTGGGCCGGATGTTGCATGGTGTGTACAGCTAACAATGACAGTATACCGATTAGCTTACCATGGCTACGTGGAGGATTTGTCGGGTATTGGCGCGCGACTATATGGTGGTCGGTGGAACCCGAAAGGAATGGCGTGCCTCTATACCAGTGTGCACATTTCATTGGCGCTGCTCGAAAAATTTGTACATGCGCGAGGTCGGGAAGATATGGCTGGCTTGATGCTGTTATCCGTCGAACTGCCAGACCATGATGACCTCGTGTACCATGTGGACGAATCGCGGATGGTAGATGGATGGATGAATGATATAGATTATTCGCAGTGGTTAGGCGAACAGCTCCTTGTGGACGAGGCGTTTGTCGCGTTTTCGGTGCCTTCGGCAATTATGCCGCTTGAGCGGAACGTTATTATCAACCCGCAAGCCCGCCATTTCGACGCAGTGAAATTCCATAAGCCAACTCCGTTCGATATCGACGGAAGGCTAATGGATCGACTGGTTTAGCGCGCAAAAATATCTAGGGCAACCGCATTTGAGTCTTAAATGCGGTTGCCCTGAAAAATATCCCGTTCCGGACGACAAGTCAAAAAAATATAGTAGTTTTGCGTCCACATTCCGTATCCAATTTGAAAGTTCAGCTCAGATGAAACGATCCATATTATTGGAAGGCCAGAAGTTCCAAATCACCATCCAGCGGCTGTGCCACCAATTGATAGAAAACCACGTTGACTTTTCCGACTCCGTGATCGTGGGTATCCAACCACGAGGTGTCTACCTTGGGCGGCGTATCGTCGAGGAATTGCAGCAGATACCGGGCCTGTCGGATATTGCCTACGGCGAACTCGACATCACTTTTTTCCGTGATGACTTCCGCCGGAAGGACACGGGTCTATTGGTACCCAGTAGCACCAACATGGATTTTATCGTGGAGGGGAAAAAGGTCATCCTGATGGACGATGTACTGTGGACGGGCCGCACGATACGTGCTGCCATGGATGCCTTGCAGGCTTTCGGTCGCCCAGCGAAGATCGAGCTGGTGGTATTGGTAGACCGCCGGTTTTCGCGGCAGTTACCGATTGAACCAGATTATATTGGTATTCAAGTAGATTCCATTGACTCCCAGCGGGTAATCGTGAATTGGAAGGAGGTGGACACGTATGACCGGATAGAATTATTGACAGAAAAGGATAGCTAGCAACGTCAAATGAAGGCGCTTTAATTAAGAGATGACAGCATCAATCAGGCAACTCAGTACCAACCACCTGCTGGGGATTAAGGATCTCCAAGCAACCGATATCGAGCTTATTTTCGAAACAGCTGACAATTTCAAGGATGTGCTTAACCGGCCGATCAAAAAGGTCCCGTCGCTGCGCGATATCACCATAGCCAATGTGTTTTTTGAAAACTCGACGCGGACGCGGTTATCTTTTGAATTGGCGGAGAAGCGGCTGTCTGCGGACATCGTTAATTTTGCAGCTTCGTCATCGTCGGTAAGCAAAGGCGAAACCCTGATTGATACGGTAAACAATATCTTGGCGATGAAAGTGGATATGATCGTGATGCGCCACCCGTATCCAGGCGCCGGGGTTTTTCTCAGCAAGCATGTGGATGCGCAGCTGGTGAATGCAGGGGACGGTGCCCATGAACATCCTACGCAAGCACTGCTCGATGCGTTTTCGATCCGCGAGCGCTTGGGCGATGTGGCGGGAAAGAAGATTGCCATTATCGGTGATATCCTCCATTCGCGTGTGGCATTGTCGAATATCCTATGTTTGCGCAAATTGGGCGCAGAGGTGATGGTATGCGGACCGACCACCTTGATACCGAGATACATCGAGTCATTGGGTGTTAAAGTTGAATATAACTTACTCAGTGCGTTGAGATGGTGTGACGTGGCCAACATGCTCCGTATCCAATTGGAGCGCCAGGATATAGCTTACTTCCCATCGTTGCGGGAGTATTCGATGTTATATGGGCTGAATAAACAACTGCTCGATTCGCTCGACAAGGAAATCACCATCATGCATCCGGGGCCCATCAACCGCGGGGTTGAAATCACCAGCGATGTTGCCGATAGCGGCCATTCCATTATTTTGGACCAAGTGCAAAACGGCGTGGCTGTACGGATGGCTGTGCTTTATCTCCTTGCCGGCAAACGCGGGTAGGGAGGCACAGGGGGTGTTATCAACATATGTGGACAACTTTTGAGGAAAACTTCTCGGTTTCCCGTTAAATTAGCGGGTTAAATTGGGAAGGGTATATATTATGGCCCCAACTTTGCGTGGGATTGAAGGAAAAACAGTAGCATAATTTGAAGGCATGTTTAATCGGATTTATCAGTTAATTATCACATTCAGTTTAGTGGCATCGGTTGCTGTAGCGCAACAAAGTGCTTGGCAAGAGGTTAACCAAGCTTACAAAACGGGGATGGAGTTGTATGAAAAAGGGAAGTATGCCGCGGCTGCGAAACATTTCGATCAGGTGGAGGCGATCCGGATAACATCGACCTTGCAACAGGATGAGCATGTCGAGCTGACATTGTTGAAGGAAAATGCGCGGTTTTACCAGGCGATATGTGCGCTGGAACTGGGAGAATCGGATGCCGAAAGCCATTTTCTACGATATATCAAAGATTACCCGGCGAGTGCGAACTCAAAGGCAGCGTATTTTCAAGTAGGCCGATCGTACTTCGCCAAAAAGGATTATGCGCAGGCACTCGAATGGTTCACCAAGTTGGACAGCCACAACCTGGCAGGGCTGGAAAGCAAAGAATTCCGGTATAAGATGGCATATTCCTTCTTTATGACCGATGATTACGCTTCGGCCAAGCCGCTTTTTGAACAATTGAAAGATGAAGGCGGTATCTACCAAGAGGCATCCATTTATTATTATGCTTACTTGTGTTACCTGGACCGTGAATTCAAGACAGCACTGGCCGAATTTGAAAAACTGAAAGGATCTAAGACGTACGAAGCCACCTATCCATATTACATTACGGCGCTCTATTACCTCGATAATCGTTATGACGATGTGCTGGATTACGCGCTGCCGATCCTGGAACGTACAGATCAGGTACATGAAACGGATATGTTCCGTATCGTTGCCGCAACATATTTCGCGAAGAACGATTTCGACAAGGCGTCGGCGTACTACGATAAGTTCCAGGCCGGAGACCAAGGCAAGACCCAGAATAACCAAGATAGTTACCAAATCGGTTACATTGCCTATAAGACGGGCGATTATGAGCGGGCCATTGCAGAATTGGAAAAAATGGAAGAACCCGATGCATATTATCAAAGTGCCATGATTGCGCTGGGTGATGCATTTTTGAAGACCGGCGATAAGCAAAGCGCACGCAACGCATTTTTCAAGGCTTCGAAGCTCGATTTCGACCCGGCCTTGAAGGAAGAAGGGCTGTTTAATTATGCCAAGTTATCATCCGAGCTGGAGTTTCATCAGGTGGCTTTGGATGCTGCAAAAGAATATCTGGATACATACCCCAACACCGCACGGCTGGAAGAAGCGAAAACGCTCTACGCGGAAACGTTGTTGGGAACAAGCAATTACCGCTCTGCGGTGGATATTCTCGAATCAATCGATGACCGTGGCCCCGAAGCGGATGCTGCTTACCAACGGGTTACCTATTACCGTGGACTTGAATTCTATAACGAGCGTGCCTTTGAGAATAGCATCTCCCTTTTTATGCGTTCGGAGAAATACCCTATTGATCCACGTGTTACAGCGCTAGCCACCTATTGGAAAGCCGAGGCCATGTACGAAGTGCGCAAGTATGGCGAGGCTGTCCAGTCATTTTCAAGATTCCTGCGGCTGCCGGCAGCCCGCGAAACGGAGGTATACAGCTATGCAAACTATGCACTGGCTTATGCGGCTTTCCGCAACAACAGCTTTAATACCGCTGCCAATTATTTCGAACGTTTTTTATCCACTGGCGGCAAGGCCATTGAGCCGAATGTGCGCAACGATGCCATTGCCCGTCTCGGTGATTCTTATTTTTCGATGCGCAATTACAGTCGGGCCATGCAATATTACGACCGCCTGATTAACAGCAAGGCACAAAGCCAAGACTATGCGCTTTTCCAGCGGGGAATCATCCAGGGATTACAAGGCAACAATGCGGCGAAACTCAGTACATTGCATTCCGTTGTAGAACAGTTTCCGAATTCCAATTATGCGGATGATGTGGCATTTGAGGTGCCATATACGTACTTCACCATGGGAGACTATGAAACGGCCATTAGCGGTCTCCAGCAGATGATAGAACAATATCCACGTAGCAGTTATGCCCCCCGGGCGCTGATGACCATTGGACTTGTGCAATACAACAACGATAATACCGAAGGGGCCATGGCTACCTTCAGGAAAGTGGTGGAGGAACATTCGACCACCGACGAGGCACGGCAGGCGTTGCGTTCCATTGAGAATATTTACCTGGAACGTGGCGATGCATCCGCATACATCAACTATGCCACTAGTACGAACATCGGTGACCTTTCAAAGGCCGAGCAGGATGACCTTGCCTTCCAGGCCGCCCATACACTGTTCGCCCGTGGCGAATACCAAGCATCTGTTGAGGCCATCAATGCATACTTCGATAAATTTCCGAATCCGTTACGGGAAAAGCATGCTCGGTATATCCGCGGCGTGAGCTACTACCGGACCGGCCATCCGCAGGAAGCGTTGCACGACCTCAACATCATACTTAACGATTGGACCAGCCAGTATACGGAAAACACGTTGCTGACCGTATCCGAGTTGTACTTGGGACTTAAAGAATACAACGAGGCCATTGTGCATCTGAAGAAATTGGAGCTTACCTCCGAGTACAAGGCAAATTATGGTTATGCGGTGAATAACCTGATGGTTTGTTACTATGAGATCGGCGATATGGAGCAGGTGATCAAGTATGCAGAGTTAATAAAAGGCTATGACCGCTCATCCGAAGAAGATATCGCGAAAGCGCACCTTTACACCGCCCGGGCGCTGATGCAAAAGGGCGAGGACGCGACTCTGGCGTCGAAGGAACTCAATCTTGCGGCACTGAAAAGCCAAACGGTTGTAGGAGCCGAAGCTCGGTACTGGGCAGGTCAGTTGCAGTATGAAGCGGGTGAATATGATAAGGCCATTGAATCTGCATTTGATGTGATCAATAACCTCGCCTCCTATGAATATTGGGTGGCCAAGAGCTTTATCCTGCTTGCGGATGCCTATGCCGGAAAAGGCGATGATTTCCAAGCGAAAAGCACGTTGGAGAGTATCATAGAAAATTATGAAGGGGAAGATGATATCATCCCGTCGGCTAAGGAACGGTTAGATAAGCTCAATAATAAGGGATAGGAATTTAACGGGCGATGATAAGGCAAGAATCGATCGGCTACAAGTATTTGCTTACCGGAGTTTTTTCGGTCTTACTCGCTGTAGGTTATGCGCAGGAAGAAGGAAAGCAGGATCCCGTTACCATTGATTCGATCGACGTGGTGCGTGACTACCGCCCGATGTTGGAGGACGCGGTAAAGATTCGACGAAGCCCGGATATGGACCTCGACAGGCAAGCGCTTGAGGCCGATCTGCGTTGGATCGTAGCCACCGCCTATTTCGTGAAAAACGAATTCAGAAAACCCTACTACGGGAAGTTGCTGGAACGGCATCGGGAGGCAACGCCGGATAATATAAATAACTACCGGATAGGCTATATGGCCTACGAAAATGGCGAATACGAACGGGCGTCCACTATTTTGGAAACGTTAGCGCCATCGGATGCCTTTTACCAAAGTTCCGTGATTGCTTTGGGCAATATTTTCTTGAAGACCGGGGATAAACAACGGGCGCGGGGCGCCTTTGCCAAGGCATCCGAACTGGATTTCGACCAGGGACTGAAGTTGGATGGGCTGTTTAATTATGCCAAAATTCTATTTGAATTGGATTCCCCTCAGGTTGCCTTAGAAGTTGCCCGTGAATATGCTATACAAGCACCGCGGGACACCGCCGCGGATGTTGGGAAAAAGGAAACACCCGAAACCCTGTTGGCTGAAATCTTGTTGGGTACCAGTAATTTCGAGGCAGCCGTAAATATGCTGGAATTATTCGGTAACAGGGATGGGGAGGCTGATCGGGTTTACCAAAAGGTAGCCTATTACCGCGGATTGGAATTCTACAACGAGCGGGCATTTGAAAACAGTATTTCCCTATTTATGCGGTCGGAAGAATTTCCCATTGATCCGCGGATAGCGGCGCTGGCCACCTATTGGAAAGCCGAAGCCATGTACGAAGTACGGAAATACGGTGAAGCCGTGCAGGCATTTTCCCGTTTCCTAGGGATGCCGGCGGCACCCGGAACCGATGTGTATGTCTATGCCAATTATGCCTTGGCTTATGCGGCTTTCCGCAGTAATAATTTTAACATAGCCGCCAAATATTTCGAGCTTTTCTTATCTACCGATAGGCGTTCGATGGAAGGCAATATGCGGAATGACGCCATGGCGCGGTTGGGCGATTCCTATTTATCCCTACGCGATTACGGTCGGGCCAACCAATGTTATAACCAGTTGATAGACGACCAAGCCCCCAACCAGGATTATGCGCTGTTCCAGCGGGGTATTATCCAGGGATTGGAAGGCGACAATCAAACCAAAATGAATACGCTCTACTCGGTAATCGACCAATTCCCCGGTTCGAATTATGCCGACGACGTGGCTTTTGAAATACCGTATACCTATTTCACGATGGGCGACTACGAAACAGCGATAGATGGATTGCAGCAGATGATCGAAAAATACCCCCGCAGCAGTTACACCCCCCGGGCGCTGATGACGATCGGTCTGGTGCAATATAATCAGGGAGATAATGAAGCGGCCATGGCTACATTCAACAGGGTCGTGGAGGAATATTCGACGACCGATGAGGCTCGCCAGGCGCTGCGCTCCATTGAAAACATGTACTTGGACAGTGGCGACGCGTCGGGATATGTCGACTATGCAACGAACTCGAACCTCGGCGACCTGAGTGATGCAGAACAGGATAACCTGGCCTTCCAAGCGGCAAACACACTGTTTGCCCGGGAACAGTACCAGGCGGCCGTGGAAGCCATCAATGCTTATTTCGATAAATTTCCCAATCCCATCCAGGAGAAACACGCCCGTTACATCCGCGGGGTGAGTCTGTACCGCACCGGCCATCCGGAGGAAGCGCTGCACGACCTGAATATCATCCTAAACGACTGGACGAGTAAGTATACCGAGAAAACGCTGCTTGCAGTATCGGATCTTTACCTTGGGTTGGAACAATATAACGAAGCGATTGTACACCTTAAGAAACTGGAGATTACATCCGAATATAAAGCCAGTTATGGTTATGCCATAAGCAACCTCATGGTGTGTTATTATGAAATAGGCGATACAGAACAAGTACGCAAGTATGTGGAATTGATCAAAGCGTATGAGGAATCCACTGAAGAGGACATCGCCAGGGCCCACCTATATACCGGCTATGTGCTATTGCAAGAAGGTAATTCAGCGAAGGCGGCCAAGGAGATTAATCTTGCAGCGTTAAAGAGCCACGCAGTGGTGGGGGCTGAGGCACAGTATAACGTTGCCCGGCTCCAATATGAGGCCAAACGATATGACAAGGCAATCGAAAGTGCCTTTGACGTGATCGACGACAGGTCATCGTATGATTATTGGGTGGCGAAAAGCTTTATCCTGCTTGCAGATGCATATGCGGGCAAAGGAGATAATTTACAGGCAAGGAGCACCCTGGAGAGTATCATTGAAAATTACGAAGGTGAAGATGATATTATCCCGGCGGCCAAAAAGCGTTTACAGAAGTTTAACAATAAGTGATAGGAATTTTACGGATGATGATCTTTCAGAAATCGCAACGATATAAGTCAATATTTACCGGCATTTTATGCGGCGTGGTAATGGTTGGATATGCACAAGAGGAGGAGCAGCAGCGGGAAGAACCACCTGCAACCATCGATTCCATTGATGTGGTGCGCGATTACCGGCCGATACTGGCGGATGCGGTGAAAATCCGGCAAAGCCCGGATATGACCAACAAAAGGCGATACCAACCCGACTTTAATTATGGTATCATCGATAAAAAACTCGACATCAATACCGGTACGAAGCAGCTGACGATTCAGGAGATGCCGTTTTCGGGCAACCGGGCCTTGACCAATAATTACGCGAAAATAGGTGCGGGTAATTTAGGGACGTTGTTGGGCGAGGTTTACCTGAGTTCGGATTACTGGGTAGATACCCGCTTGGGGGGATACGTAAAGCACTTGAGCCAGGAGGGAACATTCGAAGGACAGCGGTTTTCGTCACAACACATCGGCGTTTTCGGCCGCACGGTGTATGGACCCGTCACGTTGGATGGCGAAGTGGGTTTCAAACGCTACGGTACCCGGTTTTATGGCACGGTGGCAGGCACTGACGGGATGCCGCTGAATGTAGACCCAGCCACCCAGGCATTCAACGATATTTATTTTACCGGTGAAATAACCAGTAATTATGAAGATGGGAATACGGATGCTTTTGATTATTCAGTGAAGGCCGATGCGTACGCATACGGCAACACCTATGATACGAAGGAGAATTCATTCGCATTGGCGGGTTACATCAATAAACAAGTGAACGCGTTTAACGTGGGCCTCCATGTTTCGGGCGATTTCACTACCGTGAAAGACGCGTCTTATAGCCTTGCTAACCATATCGGCCGTGTTAACCCATATATCCGGTTCCAAGGGCCTAATTACAACATTACGCTGGGGGCTAATTTCGTCGCGGAATTCGGCGACTCGTCGCGTACCAATATATTCCCGTCTGCTGAGGTGGATTTTGCACTGATCCCGAAATTTGCACACCTTTTCGGCGGAATCACTGGCGATGTCAACAAAACTTCTTTCAAAGCGTTGACACGTGAGAACCCTTGGTTGGCGGAACTCGGTACGACGAACGGCATACGTAATTCGGTAGACCGTATGAATATATTCGGCGGTATAAAAGGGAATGCGGGAGCGACGTTTGGCTATAAGGTAAAGGCATCTTATCGCCGTATCGAGAGTATGCCGTTTTACGCCATAGCGCCGGGGACGCCGTATAAATTTAACATGTTGTATGAAGATGGCGAAGACGCGAGTACCGTCATCGGGTTGGAAGGAGAGTTGAATGTACGCCTCTCGGAAGTCGTGACGGTTGGGGGCCGCGTGAACTTCAATGAATTTGATCTGCAGGAACAAGAAGAGGCTTGGTATACGCCCAAAATGCGACTGGCGGCCAATGCCCGCTTCAATATCAGCGATAAACTTTATATCGATGGTGAACTTCTGTTCCAAGGGCAGACCTATGGGCTGGTGCAGGATACGGATATCGACCTGTCCGGTTATGCAATTACCGAGATAGGTACGACCGGTATGCGTAAAACGACTATTCCGTCGTTCGCAGATATCAGTGCAGGCGCTGAGTATCGTGCCACAGACCGTATCGGGGTGTATGTACGGTTGAATAACATGGTGGGAACGAATTATGAGCGCTACCTGTTTTACCCCCGGTTGGGCATGAACGTGATCGGTGGTGTTAATTTTTCATTTTGATGTTCTGCCGCTAAGGTGGTAGCTTTGTAGGGCTTGGTTGAGTAAGGAAGTGAGTATATGAATTTGGGTGTGAGTATAGCGAATTTGTTGAGGAGGTATCCGGCGGTCGGCGTACCGGGCATTGGCGTGTTCAGGAAAACCCATCAGCCCGCTTCATATGATACCGAGAAGTCGGCCTTCCTTCCCCCGATAGATTACATAGAGCTTGTTGAAGATCAAGCAGGGGTGTTTCAATTGACGACCTACCTCGAGGCACAGGAGCGACTGGATGCCGCTGCAGCGGAAGCGATGCTGGAAGATGCGGTGGCAGCGATCATGGACACCATCAGCCGGAATGGTGAAGCATGGTTGGATGGGCTCGGTTACTTGCTTGCCGACGGCGCATCCTTTATATTCAAACCTTTTGAAATTGATGGATTCGCGGCGATGCCGATTACTGCGCAGCCGCCTGCAGCCAGCGTCGTCGAGGATGTTGTAACGCCGGTCGATGAGGTAGTGACTGTCCCCGACGAGACTGAGCTCTCCGTCGATATGGTGGCGGCGGAGCCAACGGGACAGCCGTCGGCGTTGGAAGAAGTTGCGGGTGGGGATAGCAGCGGAAAACGGTATACGCCGTGGATTATTGGGGGGGTGGTAGCAGCGATGTTGATTGCCGTGGTAGCGATTTGGAGCTATCAACGCGACCGGTTTGGTGGAACGTCTACTGAACGAACGACAGGGATTGACAATCAGGCTATCCTTTCAACCGCAGCCGAAGGAACGACCGAAATGGTTGAAGTCGCCGAGGACTCCACCGCAAGCGATTCAAACGCCGTGGTTGCCGGGGGTGACCCCATCCCGGTAGATAGTGTGCCGGTGACGAGCACGCCACCATCCAAACCGTCGGTAACCTATGAAATTATCGTCGGATCTTTTGCCACCATGCGGCAGGCCGATAAATTTGTTGCCGAAATGAAAGCAAAAGGATACGACCTCCAAGCTATTGACAGTAAGATGCCGGGCAACCGCAAGAAAATCAGTTGGGGCTCTTATGCCACGGAAGAGGAAGCCTACAAGGAGCTGGCTCGGGTACAGAAAACCTTTGAGCCAGGTGCTTGGATAGCCAAAATAGTGCATAATTAACGATTACATATATATAGAACAACAGGAAAATCATACAAAAATTTATGTCACTTTTACAAGACACCATTTATCCGCTTGATACATTAGCGGGGGCAACGCAGCAGACGGTAGAACTCGCAAACGAAAAAATCAGCCTTATCGGATTGCTTTTCAAGGCAGGGTGGATTATGATCCCGCTTTTGCTTTTGCTTTTCGCTACACTCGTCATCTTTATCGAACGTTACATCACGATAAAAAAAGCGTCGAAGTACGACCCGAGCTTGATGTCGCACGTCAAGCAGATCGTGCTCTCCGGGGGGTTGGATTCCGCTTTGTCGGTATGTAGAGCAAGCAATAGTGCATTAGGCAGGATGCTCGAGAAGGGACTGCTGCGTATTGGCCGACCTATCAAAGATATCGAGGGTGCTATAGAAAACATCGGTAAGCTGGAGGTTGCTCGGTTGGAGAAGAACCTCAACCTATTAAGTATCATCGCGGGTGTGGCCCCGATGTTGGGTTTCGTGGGAACCATTTTCGGGGTGATCATCATCTTCAGGGATGTGGAAGCGGCAGGAGGTATTGATATCGCCAGTGTGTCGGGAGGTCTATATGTAAAGATGATTGCCTCAGCGGCCGGGCTGACAATCGGTATCTTGGCATTTGCCGGCTACCACTGGTTAAATACCATGCTTGAGCGCTTGATTCTTCGCATCGAGACGGATGCCATCGAATTTGTTGACTTATTGGATGAACCCGGCTCATAAATCCTGGTGATGAGACCATAAGAAAGGTGATTGACGAATGAACTTAAAAGCGAAGCGAAATAGGTCGGAAGTAAGGGTTTTTACGGATTCCCTGAACGACATCATGTTTTTTTTGATGTTGTTTTTCCTGTTGGCATCTGCGGTTTCCAATCCGCAAGTGGTGAAGCTGCTGCTGCCGCGTTCGAGTGCCGGTGAGCAATCCGTTGCCAAAAAAACGATAACGGTATCGGTTACACAAGACTTGAAATACTACCTCGACAAAGCGGAAGTGCCGTATGATAACTTACTGAATGCAATACAGGCATATGTGCAACCGGGTGAAGAGCTCACCATTATGCTCTATGCCGATAGTACCGTGCCCATCCAAAATGTGATTTCGGTTATGGATATTGCCAACAAACTGAAGATACGGTTGGTGCTGGCTACGGAACCGTTACCTGAACAATAGCGGATTTGTGGAATTTGACTAGGTAAAGCATCCTATAGGAAACGTAAAGATAAGGAGATAAGATGGGTTATTATCATTTACAAGAGGAAAATAACTATCCCAAGGCACTGTGGATATCCGGTGGCATCATGGGCGGATTGTTGATTCTCAGTTTCGTGATCATGATCGGATCGGCTTTTCCAGATATTGGAACGGGGGGCATCATCGTGAACTACGGGACTTCGGATATCGGGATGGGCGATGATTATATGACGGTTGACGAAGCATCTACGGACCCCAATGCCAATAATGTGCGGCCGGATAAAATCGATCCGCAACAGGAAATCCAGGAGACACCGTCGCAACAAGTCACGGAGCAGCGTGTAGCTACCCAGGATATGGAAGATGCACCTGCTGTGGTGGCAAATGAAGCTAAAAAGGCCAATGCTGAGGAAGCAACGGCTGAGAAGGAAGAAAGTAAGCCTGCTATCAATCCCAATGCATTATACACCGGAAAGCGTAATAACTCGACCGGTAGGGGGGATGGTACAGGTGCCGAGGGGGGCAACCAAGGTAGCAACCAAGGCGATCCCTTGGCGTCGAATTACGGTGAAGGTGGATCGGGCGATGGCGATATTGGGCTTTCCATCCAGAATAGGGGATGGGCCGTTCCGCCCAATATCGAAGATAATGGCCAGCAGGCCGGTGTGGTGATGGTGGAAGTACGTGTGGCACGGGACGGCCGGATTACTTTTGCCCGAGTTAGTTTAAAAGGGACGACGCTCACGGATAAGGCATTATGGGACAAGTGTGAGCGCGCGGTAAGAAGTGCGCGTTTTAATGAGATCGAGCGCGCACCGCGGGAGCAACGTGGGCTGATTCCTTTCCGCTTCAAGCTCAAATAAAGGATATTTCACTAGACCTTCGAAATCGGCCATGAATTACGAGGAAGCGGTTGATTACCTCTATGCGCGTTTGCCTATGTTTACGCGCGATGGCGCTTCGGCTATCAAGAAGGACCTTACCAATACCTATCGGCTTTGCGAAGCGCTCGGTAACCCCCAAGAACGGTTCAGGTCGATTCACATTGCAGGTACCAATGGTAAAGGTTCTATATCACACATGCTAGCGGCTATCTTACAGCAATCGGGTTATAAGACCGGCCTGTATACGTCACCTCATTTATTGGATTTCCGTGAGCGCATCCGTATCAATGGTACGATGATCCCGCAGGCCCGGGTGGCTGCTTTTGTCAGTGACCACCAATCGTTGATCGAACAAATCCAACCCTCCTTTTTTGAGGTGACGGTCGCTATGGCCTTTGCTTTTTTCGCGGAAGAGCGGGTGGATATCGCTGTCGTGGAAACCGGGTTGGGGGGGCGGTTGGATTCTACAAATATCATTACGCCCTTGCTTTCGGTGATCACGAATATTGGTCTTGACCATACGGCGATGCTGGGAAATACACTGCCCCAGATCGCGGGTGAAAAGGCAGGGATTATCAAACCGAGCGTTCCTGTGGTGGTGAGCGAACAGCAAGAAGCTGTGGCGGATGTATTCGAGCGCGTAGCGGCTGGGAAGGGTAGCCGGCTTGTGTTTGCATCGGAGCAATGGCACGTAG